>NZ_BAABRP010000006.1:122500-182222 GCF_039545055.1 Deinococcus carri | reverse complement strand
GGCACAGGTAGCGTTGTTTGTGAGTATGCGCGTGGCCGTTTTTCACGGTGTAGACGCCACCGCACGCTGGGCAGGGTGGAGTGTTCATGCTTCATTGAACTCCCGTCATGCCCTGAATGCCACTACCATGCGGCTGCAACATTTGACTTCGGCTGCATACCACGCTATAGTTTCTGACATCACCGCCCGAAGAGGCGGCTTTTTTATTGCCCGTTTATCGCCCGGCTTCCCCGAGAGCCGCAAGGTCGGCAGGCGTGTTCACGTTTCGCAGGGCGTCCGGGCTGACGGCCTGAAGGATGTGGAAGGGGACAGTCACGGTCAACTCGGGCAGGGCCGCCGCACGCAGCCGGCGCTCTCCCCCATCCAGCCGGGCCGTGACGTGCGGCAGCAGCGCCGTGTGGTACAGCGCGGCGAGCGGTTGCGGGCGGCCCGCGGCGTCCAGGGCAAGAATGGCGCTGGCGTCCGGTGTGCGTGCCTGCGCCAGCGCCTCCCAGTACGGGGGCGTCAGGCGGGGCATATCCACCCCGGCGAAGGCCACCCAGATGGAGCCAGCCTCCACCTGCGCGGTCCTCAGGGCTGCCTCCAGGGCGGCGAGTGGCCCCTCGCCGGGGCGGGTGTCGGGCACGTTCCGCCAGCCGGGGAGTTCATAGCGACCGGGCGGGGCAATCAGCAGACGCAGGGGGCAGGCGGCCAGGCTCGCGGCGACGTGTTCCAGCAGGGGCCTGCCCTCCCACAGGGCGAGGACCTTGTCACTCCCGAAGCGGCTGGAGCGTCCGCCCGCCGTGATGGCCGCGACCACATCTCTCACGATTCCGTTTCCCACTTCGTGTGGTCCCCCCGCTCTAGGGTGGGGCGCAGAAAGGTTGCCGCCTTTTGGCAACCTTTCCGAGCGAAGCGAGAAGCGCAAAAAGCGCGGCGCGAAGTGGAGTGGACGCCTGAGACATGCGGCCACGCAACGGAGCGCCGCTCTAACGCCTGGGGGGAAAGGGGGGCTGGAGAAGCAGTGGGGCACATGTGGACTCCTGGATAGTTCGGGACTGGAGGGGGAACTGGGGCAAACTGGCACCTCTTTACATTTCTTCCATATTGCGTGGTGGCCGACACTGTGCCTCTCCGGGCTATGGACACACTACCCGCAGTTCACCTTATTCAAGTTCGACCGATTCAGGGAGGATTACCCATGAAGAAGTTTTCCGCGCTGGCGCTTCCCCTCGTTCTCGCGTCCTGCACCATGATGCTGCCCGGCAGCCCCTACACCCTCGGCAAGCAGCCGGCGGCGGGGGACCTGAACCCCACCGGAACGGTCATGAGCAAGGTCTCCGGCGACAGTGTGATGACCGAGGCGAAAGTCATGGGGCTGAAACCCAACCAGAACTATGTCGCGCACTATCACAACCAGGGGACAGCCAGTACCAACCCGTGCAGCAGCGGCGGCCCGGCCATCATGAGCAGCAAGATCGTGGGCATGACCGACGCCAGCGGCATGCTGACACTGATGGGCAGCGCCCCCCGCGCCGACGTGATGAATGCCACGTACTTCAACGTCCACACCGCAAGCGACACCCAGGGCACCCCCGCCGACCCGGGCGTGGCCTGTACCGCCGTGCAGATGCCGAAGATGTAGCCCCTCTATCGCGGCAAGCACGCCCCGGCCCTCAGCGGCGCGGGGCGCGTTTGCGTTACCCTGCCTTGCGTGAGCGTCCGAATCCTGGGCGGCAGCGCCAAAGGCCGCGCCCTGAAAGTCCCCGACAGCGCCCGGCCCAGCGGCGCGCGCATCCGCAAGAGCCTTTTCGACCTGCTGGCTTTCCGGGCACCGTCCGGCACCTTTCTGGACCTGCACGGCGGCAGCGGCGCGGTGGGGCTGGAGGCCGCCAGCCGGGGCTACGACGTGACGCTGATCGAAAAGGACGCCCGCGCCGTCCGCGCGCTGGAGGAGAACAGCCGCCTGCTGGGGCTGCCCGTCCGCCTGCTGAAGGGCGACGCGCTGGCCCTGCTGGCACGCCTGGGCGAGTTCGGCGTGGTGTTCAGCGACCCGCCCTACGTGCAGGACATCCCCACGCTGACGCAGAAGCTGCTCGCCTCGGGAGTGGTCGCGCCCGGCGGCCTGCTGGTGGCGCAGCATCCCGACCGCACCCACCTCCCGGATGAACCCGGCTGGATGCGCGAGGAGCGGGTGTACGGCAGCAATACCCTGACGCTGTATGTGCGGGACGGCGGCGCAGGGGATAACATCG
Organism: Deinococcus carri; assembly: GCF_039545055.1. Lineage (NCBI taxonomy): Bacteria > Thermotogati > Deinococcota > Deinococci > Deinococcales > Deinococcaceae > Deinococcus > Deinococcus carri. The sequence goes on along the minus strand of NZ_BAABRP010000006.1, from coordinate 179,988 downwards.
GACCCGCATGAACGCCGTCTTTCCCGGCTCCTTCGACCCCGTCACCAGCGGCCATATGGACGTGCTGACGCGGGCCGCGCGCATCTTCGACCACGTGACCGTCACCGTGATGCACAACGCCCGCAAGCAGGGCCGCCACCTGTTCACCCTGGAGGAACGGCTGGCAACCCTGCACGAGGCCACCGCGCACCTGCCGAACGTCAGCGTGGACAGCTTCAGCGGCCTGCTGGTGGACTACATGCGCCAGCAGCAAAAAGGCATCATCATCCGGGGCCTGCGCGCGGTGAGCGACTACGAGTACGAACTCCAGATCGCCCACCTCAACCGGCAGATTGGCGAGGTGGAGACGGTGTTCATCATGGCCGCGACCCGCTGGAGCTTTGTCAGCTCCACGATGGTCAAGGAAATCGCCAGCTACGGCGGCGACATCAGCGAGATGGTGCCGCGGGCGAGCGCGGCGGCCCTGCGGCGCATGTTCGCGGACGTGTACGCCGAGCGGGAAGAAGGCAGAGGGCAGAAGGCGGAAGGCTGAGGGCCGGGGCAAAGCGGTGAGCTATGGGCTATGAAAAAGATGGCTGACGCCAAAGCGCAGGCTCCCTACGTGCTGGTTCATAGCTCACGGCTCATAGCTCACCGGTGCCTGAATCGCAAGCAGCGTGACAGCCACACGACAGAGGCCGGGGCACCCACTCCCCGGCCTCCCCACTTCAGGGCGTCAGGCTTCCTGCTTCAGCTCCCCGGCGGCGCGGCGCAGCACTTCTGCCTTGTCCGTCTGCTCCCAGGGGAACTCGGGGCGGCCGAAGTGACCGTAGGCGGCGGTCTGGGCGTAGATGGGCCGCTGGAGGTCCAGCTCCGCGATGATGGCCTGGGGGCGGGCGTCGAAGTGTTCGCGCACCAGTTCGGCCAGGCGCTCGTCGCTGACGGTGCCGGTGCCGTAGGTGTCCACCCGCAAGGACACGGGATGCGCGCGCCCGATGGCGTAGGCCACCTCGACCAGCGCCCGCCGCGCCAGCCCCGCCGCCACGATGTTCTTGGCGATGTAGCGGGCGTAGTAGGCCGCCGAACGGTCCACCTTCGTGGGGTCCTTGCCGGAGAAGGCCCCGCCGCCGTGGGGCACCGCGCCGCCGTAGGTGTCCACGATGATCTTGCGCCCGGTCAGGCCGGTGTCGCCGTGCGGCCCACCAATCACGAAGCGGCCGCTGGGGTTGATGAAGTAGTTGGTGCCGGAGGTGAGCAGTTCGGCGGGAATCACCGGGCGGATGACGTGTTCGAGCATGTCCGCCGCGATTTGCTCCTGCGTCACGCCCTCGCTGTGCTGGGTGCTGATAACGATGGTGTCCACGAACGTCTCGGTCGCCTCGTGCGGCTCGCCGTCGCGCACCACCGTCACCTGGGCCTTGGCGTCGGGGCGCAGGTAGGGCAGCGTGCCCGCCTTGCGCAGCTCGGCCAGGCGGCGCGTGAGCCGGTGCGCGAGGCTGATGGGCAGCGGCATCAGCTCGGGCGTCTCGTCGGTCGCGTAGCCGAACATCAGGCCCTGGTCGCCCGCGCCGATGCGGCTGTAGGCATTCTCGGGGCGGGCGCGTTCCTCCTCGCTCATCCCGCGCCATTCCTCGGAGAAGTTCACGCCCCCGGCGATTTCCGGACTCTGTTCGTGGATGGACACCAGCACGGCGCTGTACTCGGCGTCGAAGCCGTAGTTGGCGCGGGTGTAGCCCACCTTCATCACGGCGTCGCGCACTGTTTTTTGCACGTCCACCCGCGCGTCACGCGCCGACACCTCGCCCGCCACGACCGCCATGCCGGTGGTCAGCAGCGTCTCGACCGCCACGCGGCTTCCGGGTTCCTGCCGCAGAAACTCGTCGAGCAGCGAGTCCGAGATGAAATCCGCCAGCTTGTCCGGGTGGCCTTCCGAGACCGACTCCGACGTGTAAAACTTCCGCATCTTCGCTCCTTGCACGCGCGGGGGGGCGTCTCACAGAACCACCTGGAGAGGGATGTCGCTGCGGTCCCCACACGGTCCGCCGCTCGCGTGAGGGCGGGACAGGGGCAGCCTACTCCACCCGCCCCGCCCGGCGAAAGGACGAAAGGCAGCGATGCGGGACGGGGAGCGTTAGGCTGGGCCTCCATGAACCCCGTGACCATCCTGATGATTTCGGGCAGCTTGCGGGCTGGGTCAACCAACACCGCGCTGCTGCAAACGGCGCAGGCGGTCGCCCCTATGGGCGTCAACGCCGTACTCTATACGGGCCTGGGACAACTGCCGCATTTCAACCCCGACGATGACCAAGGCTCCCTCCATCCCGCCGTTCGTGACCTGCGGGCGGCCCTCGCAGCGGCAGATGCCCTGCTGTTCTCGACCCCCGAGTACGCCGGGGCACTTCCGGGGTCGTTCAAGAACCTGCTGGACTGGACCGTGGGCGGGGGAGAAACCTACTGCATGCCCGCAGCCTGGATCAATGCCGCCGGGACGGCCTCGCCTACCGGGGCCGCGGATGCCCACGCCTCCCTGCGCCGCGTCCTTGGCTACACAGGCACGGTCATTGTCGAGGCCGCCTGCACCCGGATTCCGGTGGCGCGGCAGAGCATCGGCGCGGAGGGGCTGATTGCCGATGCCGCCATTCGTGAACAGGTGGCAAGCGTTCTGGGGACCCTCGCCACACATGTGTGGCTGTCTCCACGTGGGGCCGAATAGTCCAGGCTTTCCGCTCTACGGTTGTCCCCGCCCCGCCCCCATCGCCGCCCCGATCCCGACCGGCAACTCGCCCGCCACACGCTCCAGCGTGCGCCCCGCCGCCGCCCGCACCATCTTCTCGAAGGCGGCCCCACCCCAGCCCTCGGCCTGGGGCAGCGTGAGGTGGGCGCGGAAATGGAAGTGGAAGGTGACGGCCCCGACCTCATCCACGCCGGCTTGGCCGGCCACCTCCACCCAGGCCCGCTCGCCGGCCAGGGGTTCGGGCGTGAGGGCCGCGCCGTCCGGCGTGACGGTCAGGCGGCTGCGAAAGGGCAGGTCCACCTCGCCCAGCACGGGAACGGGCACGACCAGTTCGCCGGTCACGCCCTCGCGGTCGCCGCGCAGGTCACGCAGGAAGCGGACGCGGGAGAGGGCCGCCCCCGCGTCCCGCACGAACGCCAGCGCCGCCGCCCGCCCGCCGGGATGGGTGAGGGTAAAGCTCTGCTGCGCCTCGATCACCACGCCGGAATCAGTCCACCCATTCGATCACCACGCGGTTTTCGCTGAGGGCCGCCTGCAACTCGGTGTCGGCCACGCTGCGCAGCCGGGGCAGGTGCGCGAAGCGGGGGGTGGCCGAGGCGTACCCCAGCCGCACCACCACGTCGTCGCTCAGCTCGTCCTTGCCGATGCGCCAGACCAGTTGCCCGCCCAGCGCCTCCAGGTGCCGGGCAAGCTCCGGGGGCAGGTCGGGGCCAGCGCCATTCGGGCCAGCACCGTCAGGAGAGGCGGCGTCCGTCATGCCGGCCATTGTACGTGGGGCGGGGGCAGGGTAGAACGGGGACCATGACCGCCTCTCCCCTCTCCTGGCGTGACCTCGAAACCCGCGTGGGCCTGGACGCCCTGCCCGCCTTTCACCGCGCCTTCCTGACCTGGCGCGGCGTGGAGGGCGCGGACGACATGCCCCTGCGCCGCGTGGGGCAGCGGGTGGAGGCCGAACTCAACCGCATGGCCCAGGCCGGACAGGCGCAAAAGCGGGAGGACGACTGGTTGCTGGAGCCGGGGGCACTGGCGGGCTTCGGGGAGGCAGAAGGCTGATGGCAAATGGCTGAAGGCCAAAAGCGTTGGTCAGCCTTCTGCCATCCGCTTTCGGCCTTCAGCCTCCTGCATGCGTCACCACATTGCAGGTACACCGCGCCAGGGTCGTCGTCCTTCCGCGTTCGTCCTGCACTTCCACCGTCCAGACCATCACCGTGCGGCCGCGGTAGGCGAGGTTCGCCTCGGCGGTGACGAAACCGCCGGTCACGCCGCGCACGTGGGTGCCGCTCACGTCCACGCCGACGCCCACCTGACGGCGCACGTCCAGATTCAGCCAGGTGCCGATGCTGGCGAGTTCCTCGGCCAGGGCGAGGCTCGCGCCGCCGTGCAGCCGCCCGGCGGGCTGGCGGTTGCCCTCCACCGGCATCCGGGCGGTCAGGCGCTCGCGGCCAGCCGTCAGAAGCTGGATGCCCAGGCGTTCGCCCAGCGTGCCCGAGAGGCCGCTCAGCCGCCCGGCGAGTTCCTCCGGGGTCAGGCGGTCCAGTTCGTCGGGGGTGGGCAGGTGCAGGTCGGGGTGCAGGGTCATGGGGGGAGGATAAGGCAGACGCTTACGCCGGCTCCGTTTCCGTCACGCACTCCGCGAACGCCGCCGCGTACTCTGCCCGCTCCAGCCCCCGCCCGATGAAGACCAGTTCGGTCTGTCCGTCCGCCTCGTCCCAGGCGTCGGCGGTGAAGAGGTCGCGTACCGCCTGGAACAGCACCCGCTGGGGGTAGCCGTGCAGGCTCAGGAAGCCCTTCACCCGCAGCACCTCGGCGGGGCGCGAGAGGATGAAGTCGGTCATGAAGCGCTGCCAGCGGTAGGGGTCGAGGGGCGAGGCGGCGCGCAGGGTGAAGGAGGTCAGGCCGGGGGTGTGCGCCGTGGGTTCGGCCCCGTCCAGCACCCGGGGGTCGAAGTCGTCGCGGGCGAGGAGGGCATCGGCGTCGAGTTGCGCCCGCTCCACCCGCACCACGCGCGCCAGGGGGTTCACGCCGCGCAGCACCCCCTCGGCGTGGTCGAGCAGCACCGGGTCGGCCAGGTCGGTCTTGTTCAGCACGATGACGTTCGCGTAGGCGAGTTGCCGCGCGGCTTCCGGGTGGTCACGCAGGGTCTGGAGGACGTGGCGGGCATCCACCACCGCGACAAGGGTGGTCACGCGGAAGGCCGCGCGGACGGAGCGGTCCAGCAGCGTGGTCAGCACCGGGGTGGGGTCTGCCACGCCGCTGAGTTCGACCAGCACGGCGTCGGGCTTCCGCTCCCGCAGACTAATGGTCACGAGCGCGCGCAGCAGGTCGTCGCGGCCCGTGCAGCACAGGCAACCCGCCGCGAGTTCGGTCACGTCGTCCTGCAAACGCTCGACCAGGCCACCGTCCACACCCGTCTGCCCGAACTCGTTGACGATGACCCCCAGGCGGTGGGGTAGCGAACGGATCAGGTGGTTGACCAGCGTGGTCTTGCCCGCCCCCAGAAAGCCGCCGATGACGATGACGGGCACGCGCTCATCGGTCGGGCGGCCGTCAGTGGGGGAAGCGGGGGCAGTCATGGGGGCAGCATAGAGTGCCCCCTCGCCGTCTGACCGTGAGCGGGGAGCTAGCCTGCGCGGGTGACTGCCCCACCGGCTGACCCCGCCGCCCCGCCAGTGCTCCGCCGCCTGTATGGGCTGCTGATGCCCTACCGCCGCACGGTCCTGCTGGGGCTGGCACTGCTGGTGGGCAGCGTGGTGGCCGAGCTGTACCCGCCACTGGTGTGGAGCCGGGTGGTGGACCGTGGCCTGCCGGCGCGCGACTGGCGCTTTATCGGGGGGCAGCTCGCCCTGCTGGTCGGGGTGTTCGCCGTGCAACAACTGCTGTCGGCGTGGCGGGGCCTGCTGCTGGAGCGGGCGGGGCAGCAGCTCACGCTGGACCTGCGGCTGAGCGTCTACCGCAAGCTTCAAGGGCAGTCGGCGGCGTACTTCGAGACGCAGCGCACCGGGGACCTGATCGCGCGGGTGACGGGCGACGTGGACGGCCTTCAGGACGTGCTGGTGCGCGGCACGGACGCGGTGCTGGCGAACGCGCTGCGGATCGTGGGGGTGATCGGCATCTTCATCGCGCTGCAACCCCTGCTGGGAGTGCTGGTCACGCTGCCCATGCTGGCGGTTGCCCTGATGCTGCGCCGCTACGGGCAGACGGTGCGGCCCGCCTACCGCGCGGCGCGGACCCGCCTGGGCGACCTCTCGGCACTGATCACCGACCGCCTGGGGGGCATCCGGGTGGTGCAGGGCTTCGCGCGCGAGGGGGCGGAAACACGCCGCGTCGAGGCGCTGGGGCAGGCGCTCTACGCCGAGCAGGTGCGGGCGGTGGCGCTACGAAACCGGGCCTTTCCGCTGGCCCGCTTCGTGGCGAACCTGGGGAACGTGATCATGCTGGGGGGTGGCGCGTGGCTGATCATGGCCGGGCAGTTCACGCTGGGCGGGCTGCTGGCCTACCGCGGCTACGGGCGCTATTTCTACGGCCCCATCGACGACCTGGTGAATATCGGCGACCTGCTGCAACGGGCCGAGGCGAGCGGCCGCCGGGTCTTCGAGGTACTGGACGCGCCCGTGGCTGTCACCGAGCGTCCCGGCGCGCGCCCCCTCCCCGAACCCGTGCGCGGCGAGCTGCGTTTCGAGGACGTGACCTTCGGCTACGACCCCGCCCGGCCCGTGCTGCGGGACGTGACGCTGACCATCCCGGCAGGGCAGCGGGTGGCGATTCTGGGCGAATCGGGCGCGGGCAAAAGCACCCTGCTGTCGCTGGTCACGCGCGGCTACGACCCCCTCTCCGGGCGGGTCACGCTCGACGGGGTGGACGTGCGCGACGTGACGCTGGAGAGCCTGCGTTCCCACGCCGTCACCATGCCGCAGGACACCTTCCTCTTTCACGACACGGTGCTGGAAAACGTGCGCTACGCGCGGCCCGATGCGAGCCTGGCGGAGGTCGAGGCCGCCCTGAAGGCCGCCCACGCGCTGGACTTCGTGCGGGCGCTGCCGGAGGGGCTGGGCACCGTGGTGGGCGAGCGCGGCGTGCGGCTGTCGGGGGGCCAGCGCCAGCGCCTCGCCATCGCGCGGACGCTGCTCGCCCGGCCTGCCGTGCTGCTGCTCGACGAGCCGACGAGCGCCGTGGACGCCGAGAGCGAGGCCCTGGTGGTCGTCGCGCTGGATGAACTGATGCGCGGGCGCACCGCCCTGATCGTGACCCACCGCCTGAGCCTGGCCCGTGGGGCCGACCGGGTGCTTGTGCTGGCCGGCGGACGGGTGGTCGAGGACGGCCCGCCCGCCACCCTGCGTGCCCGTGGCGGGGCCTACGCCGCGCTCGAACGGGCCGCGCAGAACCTCGACGGCACCCGGCCCACAGCCGTCAGCGCGGCGTCAGTGCCCCCATCATCGCGTAGGTGATCAGCGCCGCCGTCAGCAGCCCCACCAGCACGAACCAGGCAGGCGCGCGGCCCCCGTTCGCCAGGTTCGCCGCACCCCAGCTCAAGCGCAGGTTGACCAGCGCGAACACCAGCAGGAAGGCGTCCAGCATGTCCACGCTCCGCCCACCCCCCACCTCCAGCGGGTACGACACGGCAAAGGTCAGGCCGACCAGCGCCAGGGCAATCAGAAGCTGGAGAAGGAAGGGGGGCATGGAAGGAGGGTACGCGGTGCGCGGTACGTGGTACGCCGTTCGTCTCTCCCGCGCACTGCACACTGCATCCCGCGCACCTCACCTCTACCCCAGCTCGTGGTACTGCCCGCGGAAATACAGCAGCGGGTCGTCGTCCGTGTAGCGGGCGTACTCCACGAAGCCCAGGTAGAGGGTGTGGTCGCCGGCGGGAATGACCTGCTCCTTGCGGCACACCAGCTGGGCGACGCTGCCGCCGATCAGGGGCAGGCCCTCGTGGTCGAACCAGGGCACGGCTTCCTCGGGGCCGGGGCGTCCGGCGAAGTGGTCGCTCAGGTGACGCTGGGCGCTGCTCAGCACGCTCACGCCGAAGCGCGTGACCTCGGCTTCCGAGAGCAGGGCGTGCATATGGGCGCGGTGGTCCACGCTCACCAGCACCAGCGGGGGCGTCAGGCTGACCGACACGAAGGCGCTGGCCGTCATACCCCGCCGCTCCTGGCCGTCCGTGGCCGTGATGATGGTCACGCCGCTGGCAAAGCGCCCGAGCGTCTGCCGGAACTCGTAGGGGGGAATGCCTTCAGGGCCAGAAGAGGTCATGGGCTGAGTGTAGCGAGTGGGGGGGCAACCCTGCGGCGGCAGACGGCGGGAACAGCGTCAGCCGCGCCCTGCGCCTGTTCTACGGCCTGTTCTACGGACTCCACTGGAAAGGTGGACAGATAAACCTCGAACCCGAGCGAGGCGAGCCGGAGAAAGGACGGATTCTGCGGTATGGAGCCGCCTTGTGGTGCTTTCCCGCTTGTTGCTTCATACCGCGGAATCCGTATTACCCTGGCCCATGACCCTCTTCAGACTGGACGGCAAACACGCGCTGGTCACCGGGGCCAGCCGGGGTATCGGGCTGGCGGCGGCGCACGCCCTGGTGCGGCTGGGCGCACACGTGACGGTCGCCGCGCGGGGGGAAGCGGCGCTACGGACGGCCGCCGACGCCCTGGGGGCGCGCTGCGTGGTGGCCGACGTGGGCACACCGGAGGGCGTGCGCGCAGCGGTGGAGGCCGCGAGGGCGGCGGGGCCGGTAGATATTCTGGTCAGCAACGCGGGCGGGCCGCCCCCCAGCCTGCCCAGCCAGGTCACGGAGGAGGCCTGGCAGCGGGGCTTCGACGTGACCTTTCTCTCGACCGTGCGGCTGGCAGAGGCCGTGCTGCCGGGCATGCGCGAGCGGGGGTGGGGCCGCATCATCGCCGTCACCAGCCTGACCGTGGGGCGGCCCGCGCCCACCCTGCCGGTCAGCAACGCGCTGCGGGCGGGCGTGACCAACTACCTGCGCACCCTGGCGCTGGAGGTCGCCTCCGACGGCGTGACCTGCAACACGGTTGCGCCCGGCTACACGGCCACCGAGCGGCTCCGGGCACTGCACAGCAACCCCGCCGAGGCCGAGCGGCTCCAGCAGCGCATTCCCGCCCGCCGCTTCGGGCAGCCCAACGAGGTGGGTGCGGCCGTCGCCTTTCTCGCCACCTGCGAGGCCGGGTACATCACCGGGCAGGAGGTGCTGGTGGACGGCGGCTGGAGCATCTGAGGGGGCCTCCTGCGAGCGGCACACAGGAGGGGTCGAACGGTCAAACCGTCGAACGGCTCGGTACCCCATCTGGTTCCGGTTGCCTGACGGTCAGGCCTTCCCTGCCCGCCCTCCCAGGCCGGAAGTCCATGAAGAAACGCTATGGAATGGGGCCGATCCGAACGGTGCAGGACCGCATACACACAGGTAGCAGGACCTGTGATGAGGCAGGCGGTGCGCCTCACTCGGGGGCGCTAGGCTGAAAGCAGGCAGACACGAGAGGCTCCTTCCCGCCCCTGGCGCGGATCTCTCAAGGAGGAAGGCATGTTGGGACTCGGACCGCTGGAACTGATTCTGATCGTCGTCGTGATCGCCCTGATCTTCGGGGCGCGCAAGTTGCCCGAACTCGGCAAGGGCATGGGCCAGGGCATCAAGGAATTCAAGAAGGAGGTCCGCGACCCCGCCGGCCCCGATGTGAAGGAGGTCGTGGTGACGGACGTGCCCGCCCGCCCCCTCGACCCGCAGACCACCGTGACCACCGAGGTGACCCGCTCGGCCGACGGGCGCGTAGTGGAAACCGTCACCGAGCGCGACCACCGCGCGTAAGGCTGGCCGGAGCATGACGCAGGGACAGGACCTCAAGAGCGCGCCGCTGCTCGATCACCTCGAAGAGCTGCGGAAGCGCATCATCATCAGCCTGGTCTTCCTGACGGTCGGGATGGCCGCAGCCTTTCAGTACCGCCTGCAACTGATCGAGCTGATCAAGGGACCGCTGCGCTATTCGGTCCTGTACCAGCAGGACAAGGTGCAACTGGTCACGCTGAACCTCACCGACCAGTTCATGCTCAGCATCAACCTGTCGTTCTGGGCGGGCCTGGCGCTGGCCCTGCCTTTCATCCTGTGGCAGCTGTGGGCCTTTATCGCGCCGGGGCTGTACCCGCACGAGCGGCGCTGGTCGCTGCCCTTCATCATCGGGGCAGGGCTGTCGTTCCTGCTGGGCGCGGCGTTCGGCTACACGCTGGTGCTGCCCAGCATGGTCAAGTTCCTGCTGGACTTCCTGGGCGGGGCGGTCACGCCGATTCTCAGCCTGGGCAGCTACATCGGCACCGTCACGACCTTTCTGGTGGCCTTTGGCCTTGCCTTCGAGCTGCCGATCCTGGCGATCATCCTCACCCGCATCGGCCTGGTGAACCACCTGATGCTGCGCAAGGCCTGGCGCTTTGCCCTGGTAGGCATCATGCTGTTCGCCGCCATCATCACGCCGACCCCCGACCCCGGCAGCATGCTGCTGGTCGCCGTGCCGCTCTACGCGCTCTATGAGCTGGGCGTGCTGCTCTCGCGCGCGTTCCGGGTGGTCCCGGCCGAAGACGTGCCTGCCATCGGGGCCTGACCCCTTCCTCCCCCGCCCGGCCCGGCTCTCCGGGGCCGGGTTTTTTCTTGCCGGGTGCCGGGGGTCACAAAGGGCATAGACTGCGCAGGACTTATGGATCCGGTATTCCTTCAGATCGGCAATTTCACGATTGCCTGGTATGGCGTGCTGATCACGCTGGGCATCGTGGCGGGTGTGTGGGTGGGCACCCGGCTGGCCCGCGAGCGCGGCCTGAACGTGAACCTCTTCAACGACATGATCCTGTGGATGATCATCTGGGGGCTGGTGGGCGCGCGGCTGGTGTTCGTGCTGACCTCCTGGCACCAGTTCGCGAGCATTCCCTTTCCGCAGGTGCTGCTGGACATCATCAACCTGCGGCAGGGCGGCATCAGCATCCACGGCGGCCTGATCGGCGGGATTCTGGTGCTGATCTACTACACCCGGCGCTACCGGCTGAACTTCTACCAGTACGCCGACCTGTGCGTGCCCGGCGTGGCGTTCGGCATCATCGGCGGGCGCATCGGCAACATCATGAACGGCACCGACACGGTGGGCCGCGTGACCGGCTGGCCCATCGGCTACCACTGGCCCGCCTCCGCCCGCGCCTTCCACGAGGGCATGTGCGTGCCCAACCCCAACCCCGACCTCGACCTCTCCCGGTACTGCCACGAGGTCGGCGGGCAGATCATGATGACGGCCCCGGTCCACTTCACGCAGATGTACGGCGTGATCATCGGCATCATCCTGTCGGTCGCCGCCTTCTTCTGGCTGCGCTCGCGCAAGGCGGGCTGGGCCTTCTGGCAGTTCTGGCTGTGGTACTCCATCCTGCGCGCGGGGGCCGAGGAAACCTTCCGCCTCAACCCCCTGCCCCTCAAGTCCTACCTCAGCCAGGGCCTCGACAAACCCGGCATCGGTCTGTGGACCGAAACACACCTGATCAGCATTCCGCTGATTCTGGTGAGCCTCTGGATGCTGTGGCGTATCCGGCAGAAGCCGGACACGCGGGAGCCGTCAGCCGTCAGCGCTTAGCTCTCAGCAGCAAGACGGGGGGCAGTGGACCTGAGAAGCCACTGCCCTTCTTCTTGCTGACGGCTGAACGCTGTCTGCTTCCCTTACACTGCTCCCCGGACAGGTGATCTGAATGACTCAAACGGAACGTCCCCTGGACGTGGTGATTCTCGCGGCGGGGCAGGGCACCCGCATGAAGTCGGCGCTGCCGAAGGTGCTGCATCCCGTGGCGGGCCGCCCGATGGTGGCCTGGGCCGTCAAGGCCGCGCAGGAGCTGGGCGCGCGCAACATCGTGGTGGTGACGGGCCACGGGGCCGAACAGGTGGAGGCGGCGCTGGCAGGCTCCGGCGTGCGCTTCGCGCGGCAGGCGCAGCAACTGGGCACCGGGAACGCCTTTCTGGTGGGCGCGGAGGCGCTAGGCCCGCAGGACGACGCCGACATCCTGGTGCTGTACGGCGACACGCCGCTGCTGCGCACGGACACGCTGCGTGCCCTGATTGCCGACCACCGCGCGGGGCACAGCGCCCTGACCATCCTGACGGGCGAGCTGCCTGACGCGACCGGCTATGGCCGCATCCTGCGGGACGCGCAGGGCAACGTGGAGCGCATCGTGGAGGAAAAGGCCGCGACCCCCCAGGAAAAGGCGGTGCGCGAGTTCAACTCCGGTGTGTACGTGATGGATCGCCGCGCCCCCGAACTGGCCCGGCGCATCACCAACGACAACGCGGCGGGCGAGTATTACCTGACCGACCTGCTGGAACTGTACCGGGGGGAGGGCGCACCGGTCCGCGCCTTCAAGCTGACGGACGCGGGCGAGGTGATGGGCGCGAACGACCGCACCCAGCTCGCCCAGGCCGAGGCCATCCTTCGCGAGCGCATCAACACCGCCCACATGCGGGCCGGGGCCACCTTGCAGGCCCCCGACACCATCCGCATCGAGGACACGGTGACGCTGGGCCGCGACGTGACCATCGAGCCGGGCGTGATCCTGCGCGGGGAGACGCGGGTGGCGGACGGCGTGACCGTCGGGGCCTACAGCGTCCTGACCGACAGCGTGCTGGAGGGGGGCGTGACCGTGAAACCCCACAGCGTGCTGGAGGGCGCGCACGTCGGCCAGGGCAGCGACGTGGGGCCGTTCGCGCGCCTGCGCCCCGGCACGGTGCTGGGCCAGGGCGTCCACATCGGCAACTTCGTGGAAACGAAGAACGCGCGGCTGGACGCGGGGGTCAAGGCCGGGCACCTCGCCTACCTGGGCGACGTGTCCATTGGCGCGGAGACGAACGTCGGGGCGGGCACCATCGTCGCCAACTTCGACGGCGTGCAGAAGCACCAGAGCCGGGTCGGCGCGGGCGTCTTCATCGGCTCCAACTCCACGCTGATTGCCCCCCGCACAGTCGGGGACGCGGCCTTTATCGCGGCGGGCAGCGCCGTCCACGAGGACGTGCCGGAGGGTGCCCTGGCGATTGCGCGCGGCAAGCAACGCACCCTGGAGGGCTGGTCGCGCCGCTACTGGGGCGGGCTGCGGGAGAAAGTGGGGCAGAAACTGCCCTGGCTGGCGGGGTGGCTGGAGCGGCAGGGGTAAGGACAGGTACGCAGGAAGCGGTGCGCGGTACGCAGGAACTTCTTTTCCCGCGTACCGCGCACCGCGTACCACCTCCCCCCTATCCTCCCCGTGCCGCCGCCAGCCCCTCCAGATACTCGCGGTCCTCCACCCGCTGCACCCTGGGGTTCAGCAGTTGCCAGGCGCAGATGGCAATGACCAGCACGCCCATCGCGGCGATGACCGGGCCGGGGGGCAGGCTGGCGGACAGGCCGGTGACGAGGGCCATGCCCAGCGGCACGGTGATGCGGCCGATCATGCGGCGCACCGCGAACACCCGGCCCTGGAGTTCACGCGGGACCTGCGATTGCCAGATGCCGCCACTGTGCGCGTTGGTAATGGGCATCACGAACACGGTGAGGGCGAAGGCGGCGGCGGTCAGGTACACGTTGCCCGAAAGCCCCATCAGGACCAGACCCGCGCCCGACAGCAGGGCCGGGACCAGGATGCCCAGCACGCGCCGCTTTTTCAGGCCGCCCCAGGCGCTGATCGCCAGGCCGCCCAGGAACATCCCCGCGCTGGTGACCGTCTGGATGATGGCGAGCGTGGCGGCGAAGCTCAGGCCCCGCGCGGTGCGGTCGGGTTCCAGCGTGAAGGTGGTCAGCAGGGTCTGATACACCGGGATGGCGGCGGTGGCGAAGTTCAGCGCGGCGGCCAGCAGCAGCAGATGCAGCAGGGGCGGGCGGCGCAGCAGGTAAGTCCAGCCCAGGCGCGTGTCGGCCCGGAGGTTGGCGGCGGCGCTGCCGTGGTGTTCGGCGGGCGGCGGGCTGGGAATGGTCAGCCCGGCCAGGAAGGCGGCGGCGATCAGGAAGCTCACGCCGTCCACCAGCAGCGCAAAGGGCACGCCGCTGCCCAGGTGGGCCAGCCAGCCCCCGCCCAATGAGCCGCGCCCCAGCAGGGCCGGAACCCCGATCAGCAGGGTCGCCAGCGTGGGGGCCAGCAGGTTGCTGAACTGCCGGGTGGTCTGCATCATGCCGTTGGCGCGGGTCAGCTGCTCCCCCGGCACGATCATCGCGTAGCTGCTTTCCAGCGCCGCCTCGTGAAAGATGCTCAGCGACTGCGTGACGATCACGTAGGCGAACAGCAGCCAGAAGGGCACCACCATGCTGAACATCAGGGCGCACATGCCCAGGGTGACAGCGCCGCTCAACACGTCGCAGGCCAGCATCACGCGCCGGCGGGGGGTGCGGTCCACCAGCGACCCGGCCAGCGGGGCCAGCAGCACCGCCGTCAGCGTGGCGGCGATGGCAAAGGCCCCCAGCGCGAGGGCCAGCGGGGCCTTTTGTGCCGGGTCCGGATAGAGCGTCTGCGCCACATACACGTTCAGCGCGAACCACGCCACATAACTGCCAATCTGGCTGATCGACTGCGAACCCCAGAGGACCAGGAACGTGCGCCAGCCGCCCGCCAGCGTGCCATGAGAGTCAGTTGAGGACATGACACGGCAGTCTAGAACGTGTGGTGTGATGGCGTGGGCACAAATCTGCGGCGTCCGGGCGGAAGCTGGCCGGAGAGGGCCTGGGGGGTTCTTCGCGGCGCTCCGGAGTCAATCACCCGGCGCGGCGGTTATCCCCGAGGCATCGGTCAACGGCGTGTCCACCCGGCGCAGCACCGGGTTCAGCAGCCCCACCGCCGCGACCAGTACCAGCAGCAGCCCCGACCACAGCAGGAGGCTTCCGGGGGCATACCGGGCGGCGAGCAGGCCCGCCAGCGCCGTGCTGACCGGGCCGGTGAACTGGGCGAGCAGGCGGCGCACGCTGAACACCCGGCCCTGCATGTCGGGCGGCACCTGTGCCTGCCAGATGGCCTGCGAATGCGCGTTCATGAGGGGCATCATCAGGCCGAAACAGGCCACGGCGAGGCAAACGGGCACCAGTGCGCCCAGCACCCCGCTCGCCGCGTGCGCCGCGCTCGCCAGCAGGGCAGGCACCAGCACCCCCAGCACCCGCCGCCGCTTCAGCCCGCCCCAGGTGCTGACCAGCATCCCCCCCGCCAGTCCCCCCGCGCTGAACGCCGTCCAGAGGGTCGCCAGCGCCGCCTGCTGCGAGAGGCCGTGCGCCGCCGCGTCCGTCCCCAGCGCAAAGCGCACCAGCAGCGGGTGCAGCACGCCCACGCCGCTGGTGAGCAGGTTCACGGCGGCAAAGGTCAGCAGCAGGTGCAGCAGCGGCAGCCGCGCGAAGATGAAGCGCCACCCGAAGCGCATGTCCTGCCACAGGGTGGGGCGCGGGCCAGCCGCTCCACCCCTCCAGTCCCGGCGCAGCGGTGTGGGAATCGAGAGCCGCCAGACCACCAGCGCGGCCAGCACGAAGGTCGCCGCGTCGATGGCAAACGCGAGCGGCACGCCGTCCCGGACGCCTGCCAGCCACGCGGGGCCGCCGCCTGTCCGTGCCAGCGCCGGCAGGCCAATCAGAAAGGCCGCCAGCGCCGGACTCAGCAGGCCCGACAGGCTCCAGATGGTCTGCATCATGCCGTTGGCGCGCGGGAGTTGCGCCCTGGGCACCAGCACCGCGTAACTGGTGTCGAACGCCGAGCCGTGAAAGGTGCCGATCAGCCCCAGCGTGGCCGTGAACAGCACCAGCGCCCACACGGGCGGCGTGGTCAGCGTGATCAGGGCCACGCCGCCCAGCAGCGCCAGCGCCCCCAGCAGGTCGCAGGCCAGCATCATGCGGCGGCGGTCCCAGCGGTCCGCGAGGGCACCGGCCAGCGGCGCACCCACGAGGGCCGCGAAGGTCCAGCCCAGCGCCGTCAGCGAGAGCGCGTGTGCCAGCTCGGCCCGTTGCGTGTCCAGCGGAAAGCGTGTCTGCGTGAGGTAGATGTTCAGCGCGAACCCGCTCAGCCCGCCCCCCAGCACACTCAGCGCCTGCGACCCCCACAGCCAGAGGAACGTGCGCCAGCCGTTCGCTGGGGCTGCGGGGGCGGAGTCGGGCACGGGAGGCATCAGCGGCAGCGTAAGCCGCGCGGGCCGGCGGGACCATACGCCGGATGGCGGGGGCCGCCGGGAGGGGCCATACCCTGCCCCCATGCTGACCCGGCCCGGCACCCTCACCCCCGAACTGGAAGCCCTGCTCGCCCGCGCCATGTTCCCCGACCCCGAACGCCTCCGCCGCACTCTGGAGAGCTACCGCCTGGGCACGGAGCGCCAGGTCTATGCCTGGGTGGTGGGCGGCCAGCCCGTGAGCGCGGCGGGCATCCGCCAGCAAGGCGAGCCAGCGGGAAGAGATGTGGAGGTGCTGCACCTTGGCACCACACCGGGCCAGGAGGGGCGGGGGCACGCGCGGGCGCTGCTGCACGCGGTGGCCGCTCACCTGAACGCCGCGCGCCTCGTCGCGGAGACGGACGACAGCGCAGTCGGCTTCTACCGCCGCGCCGGGTTCGAGGTCAGTTCCATCCCCAGTCGCTGGGACTGGGTACGCTACCGCTGCGTTCTCACCCCTTCCTGAGCTATTCAGGAGGGATTGTCCCAGGGTCGACGCCCGATGACATGGAACACATGCCAGTGCTTGAGACCACCAAGCGCTGTCGGGCCTTCCTCGTCTTCCTCGACAAAGTGTTCCAATTCCAGCGTGCGACACATGGCCTCGACCTCGGCCCGGGTGTGAAAGTTCATGCCGGGACGCCCTGCCCAGCCGTCGCGTTCCCCGAAGAACTGTCCAGCAAAGCGTCCACCCGGCAGGAGCCGTTCCATGAGCTGCGCCCACAACCCAGGAAAGGCGGCTGGGTCACAAAAAGGAAGACTGTAACTGGCATTGAACATCAGGGCATGAGGCACTTCCAAGGTCTCGAACGTGGCCTGCTGCACCTGGAGACGGCCCTGAAGCCCAGGAGGGAGACTGGCCCGCAGGCCTTGAATGGCTCTGGGGTCCTGATCGACAGCGACGACGTTCCAGCCACGCTCCAGCAACGCCAGCGTATCGTTGCCTGCGCCACAGCCCAGATCGACGGCAAGGTCAGCCCCAACAGGACGCGCCTCTTGACCGAACAGCTCAAGCGCCTGCCGGAGGGTGGGCCTCGCCGGTCGCCCCTGAAGTTTCTGGTGGTAGGCCTCCCAGCGGCTGTTCTGGCTGTGTCCGGACATGGCCCTAATTCTGCCTTCTGGTGATTGTCGTCGACCAGGGACAATTCTTGCCGAGCCGCGTCTCAAGTCAGACCTGGAGTCAATAAACGCCGTGGGCTACCGCTGCACCCTCACCCCTTCCTGAGCTTCTTGCGTTCCTCCACGGCGAGTTTGTCCACCCGCTCGTTCTCGCCGTGCCCGTTGTGGCCGCGCACCCACACGAAGGTCAGGGCGTGAATCTTCGCCTGGGCAATCAACTCCTCCCAGAGGTCCTGGTTCTTGACCGGCTCGCCGCCCGCCGTCTTCCAGCCGTTGCGCTGCCATTTCAGAATCCAGCCGTCGGTGAAGGCCTTGCGCAGATACTGGCTGTCGGTCACGACCCGCACCTGACAGGGACGCTTGAGGACCAGCAGGCCCTCCAGCAGCCCGCGCAACTCCATGCGGTTGTTGGTGGTCTCCCGCTCGTTGCCGCTGAGGACCAGTTCCTTGCCGCGGTAGTTGAGGATGGTCGCCCAGCCGCCGTGCCCGGCCTGGGTGTCGCAGGCCCCGTCGCTGTAGAGGTCCACCTGCTCGCCCGCGACCGGCACCGCCGGCTGGATGCCCGCCTTGATGGGCAGCAGGTCACGCGCGGCGTCCTGCGCCTTTTGCGCGGCGGACTTTCTGAAGTGCGGCTTTCCGCCTGGCCTGCTCATACGGATTCCGCTCCATTCCGCAACAAGCGGGAAAGCGCCGCTCGTTGCTCCATATCGCGGCACCCGTATTTTCTCCTGCTCGCCCCGCTCGGATTTTTAGGTTTACAAGTAAACCTTTCAATCGGAGTCCGTATCATAACCCCGGAACTGTAGGGAAGCCCCGCGCGTACTGTCAACATGAGCCTCCCGCACGCCACGGCCCCCGCCCGCGACCCGGACTTCATCCCCGAAGCCGAGCGGACGCCCGCGCTGGTGATTCACCTCTCGCCGCTGCTGGGGCTGGTGCTGCCCGCCCTGGGCAACGTGCTGGGGCCGCTGGCCGCCTGGCTCGCCTTCCGCGACCGCGCCCCGGTGCTGGACCGCCAGGGCAAGGAGGCGCTGAACTTTCAGCTCAGCGTGTGGCTGTACTCGTTCCTGGTGGGGCTGCTGTTCTTCGCCCTCTTCAGCCTGGGCCTGCTCGGCGGGGCGGTGGGCGCAGCGGCGGGGTCGGGCAGCCTGGGAGCCTTCGCCTTTTTCGGCTCGCTGGCGGCCTTTTTCGCCTTCTTCATTCCCGCCACCATCGTGCTGTGGGCCTTTCCGCTGGTGGTGATGCTGCTGGCGGTGCTGCGGGTGAACCAGGGGCGGGCGTACCGGTATCCACTGAGTATCCGGTTCGTTCGGTAAGGGCGCGGGAAGCGGGACGCGGTGCGCGGTGAACAGAGCTTTTCCTGCGTACCGCGCACCGCCCCCTTCTCTCCCCTATCCTCTCCCCATGCGAATCATGGCGGTCTTTGCACACCCTGACGACGAGATCGGCTGCATCGGGACGCTGGCGAAGCACGCGGCGCGCGGCGACGAGGTGCTGCTGGTGTGGACCACGCTGGGCGAGCTGGCCTCGCAGTTCGGGGATACCCCGCACGAGGAGGTGCGGCGGGTGCGGCGCGAACACGGCGCGTGGGTGGCGGGGCGCATCGGCGCGAAGTACCACTTTTTCGACATGGGCGACAGCCGGATGACGGGCGGGCGAGGTGAGGCGCTGCAACTCGCCCGCCTCTACGCGCACTTCCGCCCCAACGCGGTCATCACCTGGAGCGACGACCACCCCCACCCCGACCACCGCATGACGGCCAAGATTGCCTTCGACGCCATCACCCTGGCCCGCATCCCCAAGATCATCAACGAGTCGGGCGGCGGCGCGGCCATGCCCCCCGCCCCCAACCTCAGCGGCGACGAGGCGGTCGAAAGCGGCGAGGACGTGGCCCGCCTGGAAGCGTGGCGCGAGCCGGTGCGCTTCTACCAGTACTACGCCCCCGCCAGCCCCTACCCGGAGATGTTCGTGGACACCAGCGACACCTTCGAGGCCGCCGAGGAGGTCGCCGGCTACTACCGCGACTTCTACAAGTGGGCCTGGACCGCCGAGCAGTTCCGCGAGGGCCGCGCCGCCCTGGGCCGCCTTGCCGGGGTGAAGTACGCCGAGCGGTTCAACCTGCGGGCCTCGCATCTGCGGGCGCGGGCGTATCTGGATTAGTGCGTGGGAGGCAGGACGCGGTGCGCGGTAAAAGAGCTTTTCCTGCGTACCGCGCACCGCGTCCTGCGCCCCGGAGGCGCTACACTCGCCCCCGACATGTCCGAAGACATCCACATCAAGCAGAGCATCGTGGTGCGGGCGCGCCCGGACGTGCTGTACCGGCTGGCGCTGGAGCCGAAGCGGCGCGTGCGCTGGGACCCCAATCTGGTCCGCGCCGAGTACGAGGGCGGCGAGGGGAAACTCACCAACAACGTGCTGGTGCGCTTCAAGTTCTCCCGGCGGCTGCTGGGGCTGAGCTTTGTCGCCAAGTACGGGCAACTCCAGGCCCCGCTGCGCGGCGGCTGGGAGAGCGTGCGCAACGTGGGGCCGCTGGAAAAGCTCACCCAGGGCTGGAGCTTCAAGGCCATGCCGGGCGGCACCGAGGTCACGCTGACGGTCAATGGCCGGGTGCGCTACCGCTGGATTCGCCAGCCCCTGGAGCGAATGCTGCACAACCTGGTCGTGACCACACTGGTCGAACTCCAGCGCCAGGTGGACGCCCAGGGGGCGCAGCTCGTGGAGGACATGGGCCGCGAGATGCAGCGCAAACAGAAGGAAGAACAGCAGGCGGCGAAGGCCGCGGCCAAAGCGGCGCGGCGCAAGCGGTAACGGGACCGGTAGGAGCCGACATGGATTTGTGGGACCTGCGGGATAAAACGATCTTCCGGGACCTGCGCCTCACGCTGGGACGGCACCCGGAAACCGGCCAGCCCTACCTGCTGTTCATGGTGCAACGCGGCATCGGGGAGTACCCCGCCCGACTCCGCATCAGCGAGGACGAGTTCAGGCAGTACCAGCAAGCCCCCCAGTTGGCCGACCGCCTGACCGAGCGGTATCAGGGGTTGACCTGCGAAGAGGTGCGCGCTCTGGGGGCCGAGTGCTGAGCGCAGCGGGCTAGGGCTTATTTCTGGGAGGAACAGAGCATGACCGGAACGCAACCCGAACCACCCAAGCGCCACGAGTGGCAGCATCCCGTCACGGGCGAGCGCATCACCCTCACCTTTGCGGAGGGCGTAACCCGTCTGGAGCGTGGCCGAGGGGCGGCCGAGCTGCCCGGTCCGGCCTTCGACGAGGTGGCGGCGCTGCGGGAGGCGCAGGAACAGGTGGGGCAGTGGGACCCGTTCGCCCTGCGCCACCTGCGCGAGATGGCAAAGGCGGGCGTGTTCCAGGAGAATGGGCGGACCCTGGGTGTGGAGGACCTGGGCTTTCCGGCCCGGTTGTGGGAGGAGCTGGCCGCGTTCGAGCACGAACTGGAGCGGCAGGGCGGCCTGACGGTCACCCATGATGAGAAGTCCGGCTCCCTCCTCTGGAACCCCACCCCGGCCATGCGCGAGCGGTTCCGGCAGTTGATGGCGGGGCGGGTGCAGGTCTCAGCGCCGCCCGCCGACACGCCCTTTCATCAGAAGAGTCAGGAACTCCGGCAGGAAGGCTTCCTCCGCCTGACCAGCCGCAACGCGGGCGGCTCGCTCTGGCTCCCGCCCGTTCTGGAGCCGTACCGTCCGCAGCTCCAGGCGAGCGAACGCCCAGTCGTGCGCCTCGCCGCCGAGCCGGGGCGCGAGCCGAGGCTGTGGGAAAGCAAGGTGGGCGGCGTGCCTTACCGTCCGAAGGGAGCGGCCTGGCCCCACGCCCGCGGCGAGGACACCCGCCCGCTGGTGTTTCTGGCGCAGGTGAACTTCGCGGAGCTGAACGGGGACGGCCAAGCGCTGCCCGATTTCCCCAGCCGGGGCCTCCTGCAATTCTTCATCCTGAACGACGATTTTTACGGCGCGGAGATGGCTTCTTCCATGAAGCTGGACGGCGCGCAGAAGCATTACCGCGTGCTGTACTGGCCGGAAGTGGTGGAGGACGAGGCGGCGCTGGACACGTCCGTCCCCCGGCCTGAATACGACCCGCAGGAAGTGGCGCGGCTGCGCGAGGGCGGCTTTGAAAGCCTGATTGACGACAGTTCCCTCATCTGGGAAGAGCTTCCCTACGACTGGGATGCCCTGGAGGAGGAGACGGCATTTCCCTTCCGGCCCCGCGCCCTGGCCTTCCTGCCCGACCACGAACCCGTGAGCGGGGCAGACGGCATGGCCTCCGCGGTGCTGGGAGTGAACATCTGGGCCGAGGGGGTGACGGGGCATGACCTGGCCTCTGTCCTCTACAACCTCTCCCCCGGCGACCACAAGCTGGGCGGCTATCCCAACTTCACCCAGTCCGACCCGCGCCAGCCCGCGGACGACCTGATCCTCCTCTTTCAGCTCGATTCCGACGAGCGGCTGGGGCTGATGTGGGGCGATGTGGGCACGGCCAACTTCTTTATCCGCCCCCAGGACCTGAAGCGGCGGGACTTTTCAAAGGTCGCCTACCACTGGGACTGCGGCTGAAACGGGGCTGTGGCTGAAGGTTTTCCTAGCGCCCGGGCCGCCGAGCTTCTCAGACCCGCGCGTATGATGCCTCTCAGTAGGCACCTGGGGCTGGAACCGCTTCCGAGTTCAGCCCGGTGCCGGGAGGTCAGACATGAAGATGGGCATGATCGGGCTGGGCAAGATGGGCGGCAACATGGTGCTGCGGCTGACGCAGGGCGGGCAGCAGATCGTGGGCTACGACCGCAACCCGGACAACGTGGCGCTGATCGAGTCGCAGGGCGCAGAGGGTGCCCGCACGATGGACGAGCTGATCGACAAGCTGGGCGAGCCGGGCCAGCGGGCCGTCTGGGTGATGGTGCCCGCCGGGGAGATTACCCAGTCGGTGATCGACGACCTGGCGGCGCGGCTCGCCCCCGGTGACATCATCATCGACGGGGGCAACTCCAACTTCAAGGACACGATGCGCCGGGCCGCGGCGTTGGCCCAGCAGGGCATTCACTTTGTGGACGTGGGCACTTCGGGCGGCGTGTGGGGCCTGAAGGAAGGCTACGCGATGATGATCGGCGGCCCCGAGGAAGCGGTCGAGCGCCTGCGCCCGATTTTCGAGGTGCTCGCGCCCGCGCCGAATGAGGGCTGGGGCCGCATGGGGCCGAGCGGTTCCGGGCATTACGTGAAGATGGTCCACAACGGCATCGAGTACGGGATGATGGAAGCCTACGCCGAGGGCTTCGAGCTGATGCACGCGCACCAGGTCTTCAACCTCGACATGGCGCAGATCGCCGAACTGTGGCGGCACGGCTCGGTGATTCGCTCCTGGCTGCTGGACCTGACCGCCGAGGCGCTGAAGAACCAGACCGACTTCTCGCAGCTTTCGGACTACGTGGCCGACTCGGGTGAGGGCCGCTGGACCGTGATCGACTCCATCGAGCTGGGGGTGCCCACGCCGGTCATCACGCTGGCGACGCAGATGCGCTTCCGCTCACAGCAGGAGGTCAGCTACGCCGGGCAGATGCTCAGCGCGATGCGCCGCGCCTTTGGGGGTCATGCCGTCAAGGTCCTGGAATCCACCCGGCAGGAAGGCGTGGTGCCCGAGGTGCAGCCCGGCGAACATCCCAAGGCCGCCGCCCCGGAAAACATCCCCGTGGAGGCTGCGCACGCCGACACCGGCAGCCGCAGGCAGGCCGAGGAACTGGGCGAGACGGGCCAGAACCGCGTCACGGGTGACAGTCCCGTTCCAGGGAAGAACGCATGAGCGCGGAAGACCAGACCGGAAGCGGCCCCACTCCTGACAGCCCCACCCCCGACCGTTCCACTTCCGACAGCATCGAGCAGGCCGTGACCCACAAGATGGAGACGCAGAACGTGGACGTGGCCCAGCCTGCCCCGCCCGCCCGGCGCAAGACCCGCTCGCGCACGCCCCAACCCGGCGCGGAGGACGCGGGGGAAAACCCCTTCCGCGCCCTGATGCGCCGCAGCCGCGCGCCCGAACCCGCCACCCTGGTGATCTTCGGCGCAACCGGCGACCTCGCCAAACGCAAGCTGCTGCCCGCCGTGTTCGGGCTGTGGCAGGACGGGCTGCTGGGGAGTGCCTTCAACATCGTGGGCGTGGGCCGTCAGGAGATGACCGACGAGCAGTTCGGGGACTTCGTGATCGAGGCGCTGAAGTCGAGTAAGGAAACCGACGAGCCGCACCCCGGCGCGCTGGAGAAGTTCCGCGACCTGCTGTACTACGAGTTCGGGGACTTCGGCGGCGACGAGGTATACAGCCTGGTCGGCCAGGAACTCGACCGGGCCGAGGAGGCGCACGGCGGGCGCAAGAATGCCCTCTTCTACCTCTCCACGCCCCCCAGCCTCTTCGAGCCGATCAGCAACGGCCTGGGCCGCCTGGGCCTCGCGGACGAGTCAGAGGGCTGGCGGCGTATCATCATCGAGAAGCCCTTCGGGCGTGACCTGGCCTCGGCGCGCGAGCTGAACGCGGCGATTCACCGCGTCTGGGACGAGTCGCAGGTGTACCGCATCGACCACTACCTCGGCAAGGAGACGGTGCAGAACCTGATGGCAATCCGCTTCGGCAACGCCATCTTCGAGCCGCTGTGGAACCGCAGCTTTGTCGATCACGTGCAGATCACGGCGGCCGAGGACCTGGGCCTGGAAGGCCGCGCCGGGTACTACGAGGAGGCCGGGGTGGTGCGCGACATGTTGCAAAACCACCTGATGCAACTGTTCGCGCTGACCGCGATGGAGCCGCCCGCCGCCTTCGACGCCGACGCGATCCGCGACGAGAAGGTCAAGGTGCTGCGCTCGGTGCGGCCCATCCCGCCCCAGCGCGTGCCGGAAGTCGCCGTGCGCGGCCAGTACGGCCCCGGCACCCTGTACGGCGAGGAGGTGCCCGGCTACCGCGAGGAACCCGGTGTGGAGCCGGGCAGCACCACCCCCACCTACGTCGCCGTCAAGTTCGAGGTGGACAACTGGCGCTGGCAGGGCGTGCCCTTTTTCCTGCGCACCGGCAAGCGGCTGCCCAAAAAGGTCACGGAAATCGCCGTGGTCTTCAAGCGCCCGCCGCTGGGCATGTTCCCCGGCGGCACCGAGCGCAACGTGCTGGCCTTCCGCATCCAACCCGACGAGGGCGTGAGCCTGAAGTTCTCCTCCAAGTCGCCGGGGCAGGAGATGGTGCTGCGCGAGGTGGTGATGGACTTCCGCTACGACGCCTTCGGCGCGCAGCTCGAAAGCCCCTATTCCCGCCTGCTGCTCGACGCGATGCTGGGCGACGCCACCCTCTTCCCCCGCGAGGACGAGGTGGACCGCGCCTGGCAGATCGTCAGCGGCCTGCTGGAAGCCTGGGAGGGACCGGACGCCGCCGCCCCCGACTTCCCCAACTACCCCGCCGGAACCTGGGGACCCGAGGCCGCCGACGCGCTGATCGGGCCGGACCGGCGCTGGAGGCGGCTGTGAGGGGGGCGCGGTACGCGGTGCGCAGGACGCGGGAAAAGATGGGGCCGTTCACTGCGCACCGCGTCCTGCGTCCTGCCTCCCCCCTCGGACGCGCCCAGCAGCTCAACCGAGGTGCTTTATGACCCAGGCTACCGACCTCCGCCCCCTCGGCCCCATCGAAACCAGCGTGCGGCGGGCGCAGGCCACGCTGGACGAGCTGTGGGCGCAGACGGATGTGGAGACGCGGGCGTATACGGGCAACATTGTGGCGCTGACGGTGCAGAGGCATCTCTCGCGGGTCGAGGAGGCGCTGGCGGGGCTGGAGGGGCGCTACGCGGGGCGGCAGATTATCGGGGTGATGGACGCGGGACACCAGGCCGAGTTGCAGGTGCAGGTGAGCCTGGTGCCGCAGCCGGGCGGGCTGTACATCGAGCGGCTGCGGCTGGCCGCCACCCCGGAACAGCTTCAGGGTGCGATTCTGCCGCTGCTGCGCCCGGCCACCGTGAACCACGTGTGGTGGGGAGCCGACACCCAGCCCGGCGGGGTATTGCTCTCGGAACTGGCCGAGATTGCCGATCAGGTCATCGCCGACAGCCTTACGCTGGACATTCCCCCGGCGCGGTACTACGCTCTGGCCGACCTGGGCTGGTCGCGCTCGGCGGGCTGGCGCGAGGCCCTGGCCCAGATCTTCGACAGCCCCGACGCGGCCCGGCAACTGGGGCAGGTGGACCGCCTGACCGTGCGCTACGCGGGCACCAACGCCCTGCCCGCCCGGCTCTTCGCGGGCTGGGTGGCCGACACGCTGGGCTGGCCCGACCTGGGGGACGTTACGTTTGAGGCCGCGACCTGCGAGCGCGAGAACGGCGACCTGTGCGGTCTGGAACTCGCGGGCGAGGGCGTGCGCTTTACCCTCAGCGCCGGGGAGGCCGAACTGGTCCGCACCGAGGCGCGCTGGGCCGACGTGGAGCGCACCACCGAGCTGAACGTGCCCCCCATGAGCCTCGCGGAGGGCCTCGCCCGCGTGATGGCCCGCCCCGAGCGCCGCGAGGTGTTCGAGCGGGCCTGGGCGCTGGCGAAGGCGAGCCTGTGAGGGGCGGGGTGTGGGGTGTGAGCTGTGGGGTGTGGGAAGGACGCGGGGCGCGGGGCGCGGGACGCGGTGAGGACGCGGCGTTCTATGCCATCTGCCGTCTGCCATCTGCCTTCTGCGCGGGACGTGCCCCATGAACCTCCACGTCTTTCCTACCCCGGAGGCCGCAGCGCGGGCGGCGGCGGAAGCCTTCGCGCAGGCGGCACGGGAGGCAGTTACGGCGCGCGGGGCCTTTCACGTCGCGCTGTCGGGGGGCAGCACGCCGAAGCTGATGTACCGGGCGCTCCGTGACCTGCCGGACGTGCCCTGGGCGCAGGTCCACATCTACTTCAGCGACGAGCGCAGCGTGGGGCCGGACAGCCCCGACAGCAATTACGGCGCGGCGCGGGACGAACTGCTGACGCACGTACCGGTCCCGGAAGCCCAGATTCACCGGATGGAGGGCGAACGCCGCCCGCTGGAGGAGGCCGCGCGGGACTACGCCGCCCTGCTGCCCGAACAGCTCGACGTGGTGCTGCTGGGCATGGGCGACGACGGCCACACCGCCAGCCTCTTTCCCGGCACCGAGGCACTGAACGCGGCGGGACGGGTCGCCGCCAACTGGGTGCCCAAACTGGACACTGGGCGGCTGACCTTCACTTTTCCCGAAATCAACGCGGCCCGCGAACGCTGGCTGCTAGTGGTGGGGGCAGGCAAGGCCGACGTGCTGCGCGAGGTGCAGGCGGGTGAGGGTGAATACCCAGTCGCGCGGGTGCAGGACCCGGTCTGGTTTCTGGACGGGGCGGCGGCAGAAAAACTGAAGCGAGTCTAGAACCGCGTGCTGGGAAAGGTCCGGGCCATGTGTCCGGGCCTTTTGCCTTTACGCTGCCCCAAGTGACCAGGCAGGCAGGAGGCGCGGGGGCGGAACCCATGTCACGTCCGGCACGTATCTGGTCGCGGCACCTCGCCGTCCTTTCCGTTCTCTCCCCTCCCGGAGGTTCTATGACTGTTCGCGCTTCCCAAAAGGCCCTGCTCCTCACCCTCGCGCTGCTGACGGGGGCCACCGCCTCCGCGCAGACCGCGCCCGCTGCGGCTCCGGCCAGCACCACGGCCCAGCCCGCCCTCCCTGCGGGCGTCACCTTTGTGACCGAGGTGGAGGGCATCCGCGAGTACCGCCTCCGCAACGGGCTGCGGGTGCTGCTGTTCCCGGACACGTCCAAGACGACCTTTACCCTGAACGTGACCTATCTGGTGGGCAGCAAGAACGAGAACTACGGCGAGACGGGCATGGCGCACCTGCTCGAACACATGCTGTTCAAGGGCACGCCGACCAGCGGCAACATCCTGGAGGGCCTGGGCAAGCGCGGGGCCGACTTCAACGGCACGACCAGCGAGGACCGCACCAACTACTTCGAGACGCTGACGAACACCGGGGACAACCTCGCCTGGGCCGTTCACCTCGAAGCCGACCGCATGACGCGCTCGAAAATCAGCGGCGACGACCTGAAGACCGAGATGACGGTGGTCCGCAACGAGTTCGAGTCTGGGGAGAACAGCCCCTTCGGCCTGCTGTACAAGCAGGTGCGCTCGGTGGCCTTCGACTGGCACAACTACGGGAACACCGCCATCGGCAACCGCTCGGACGTGGAGAACGTGCCGGTGGACCGCCTGAAGGCCTTTTACCAGCGGTATTACCAGCCCGACAACGCGGTGGTGACGCTGGCCGGGAACTTCCAGTCGGAGCAGGCCCTGAAGCTCATCGCCGCCGAGTTCGGCCCCATTCGCAAGCCCTGGCGCACGCTGCCGCCGCTCTACACCGTGGAACCCCCGCAGGACGGCGAGCGCAGCGTGACTGTGCGGCGGGTGGGCGACCAGCAAATCATCCTGGCGGCCTACCACATGCCCAGCGTGCGGCACCCCGATATGCCCGCCCTGCTGGTGCTGGACCAGATTCTGGCCGACGAACCCGCCGGGCGGCTGTACAAGGCGCTGGTGCAGACCAAACAGGCCACCGCCATCGGCAGCCTGACCAACAGCGCCGACGACCCCGGCCTGATGCTGTACGCGGCGGTGCTGGGCAAGGACGACAACGCCGCGCCCGCCCAGGCGACCCTGCTGGCGACCCTGGAAAACGCCAGCAAGACGGCCTTTACCGAGGAGGACGTGGCCCGCGTCCGCACCCGTGTGGTCAGCGGCTACGAGCAACTGCTCGCCAAGCCGGAATCGGTCGGCCTGGCCCTGTCCGAGTACATCGCGGCGGGCGACTGGCGGCTGCTGTTCAAGCTGCGCGACGAGCTGGACAAGGTGACCCCGGCCGACGTGCAGCTCGTGGCAGCGACGTATCTCAAACCCACCAACCGCACCCTGGGCCTCTTCGTCCCGACCGCGCAACCCGACCGGGTGACGGTGGGCGCGGCCCCCAGCGCCGCCGAGCTGCTTAAGGGCTACCAGGGTCGCGCGGCCCTCGCGGCGGGCGAGACGATTGCGCCCGAACCCGCCGCCCTCGAAGCCCGTGTGACACGCGAGAAGGTGGCGGGCGCGGACGTGGCCCTGCTGCCCAAGAAGACGCGCGGCGAGCGGGTGGAGTTCGTCCTGAACCTCGACTTCGGCAACCCCGACACCGCCCGCAGCGGGAAGGACGCCGCCGACTTCATCGCGCCGCTGCTGACGCGCGGAAGCAAAGACCTGACCCGCCAGCAGCTCAACGACCGCCTGGAGGCCATCAAGACCCAGCTCAGCGTGGACGGCAGCGCGACCGGGGCCACCGTCACCGTCAGCACCGACCGCACGCATCTGCCCGAGGCGCTGGCGCTGGTCCGCAAGGTGCTGCGCGAACCCGTCTTCCCCCAGGCCGACTTCGACGAGATTAAAAAGGCCGCCCTCGACGACCTGGAGGCGGGCCGCAACGAGCCGCAGGCGGTGGCGGGGCAGGCGCTGGCGCGGGTCTTCATGCAGCCGGGGGCCAAACGCGGCGACCTGGGCTACGCGCCCACCCTCGACGAGAGCCTCGCGGACACCCGCGCCGTCACGCTGGCACAGGTGCAGGACTACTACCGCAAGGTGTGGGGCGCGGCCCGCGCGCAGGTGGCGGTGGTGGGTGACTTCGACCCGCAGACCATCCGCGCGGCGCTGCCCGAGATTCTGGGCGGCTTCAGCAGCGGCGTGCCCTACCAGCGCGTGACCCTGCCGCTGACCACGCCGCAGACGCAGGACCTCGTGCTGAACGTGCCCGACAAGGCCAACGCGGTGTACTTCGCCCGCCTGAACTTCCCGCTGCGCGACGACAGCCCCGATTACCCGGCCCTGGCCGTCGCCATGCGCGTCTTCGGCGCGGGCACCGACTCGCGCCTCTTCAACCGGCTGCGGCAGAAAGAGGGCCTCAGCTACGGCGCGGGCGGCGGCGTCAGCGTCTCCAGCCAGGACCAGAAGGCGAGCTTTACCTCCTACGCCATCTTCAACCCCAACGTGACGGGCAAGGTGGCGGCCGCCATGCGCGAGGAACTCGACCTGGCCCGCCAGAAGGGCTTCACCGCCCAGGAAATCGAGGCCGCCAAATCCGCCCTGCTGCAAGAAGCCCGCGTGGCCCGCAGCGAGGACGCCAACGTGGCCGGTTCACTTGCCCGCCAGCTTTACCTGGGCCGCACCTACGCCTTCACCGCCGACTTCGAGGCCAAACTGAAGGCCGTCACGCCCCAGATGGCCCAGGACGCCCTGCGGAAGTACGTGGACCCGGCGAACCTGGTGGTGGTGCGGGCAGGGACGTTCGGGAAGTGAGGTTGGGCCTCTAGCCCGTGGCTTGTGGAGGTGGGGGAGGTGTTCCCCCGCCTTCTTTCTTTTTCTCTGCGCCGTAGCAAGCTGCTGTCCCAAGGGTTGGCAGTGGGAGTGGGGAGCGAGCGTCCATGTTGCTGACAGCCCGGAAGAAGCACCCAAACGCCCAGCCCGCTAAAGCTCTCGCGCCCCTGTCTTTTCAAACTTTGGAGCCGCTGCCCAGGTTCCACCCTTCCAGCGGTCAGGCCTGGAAGACGAGCCGTTCGGGCCGCCAGGCCCGAGGCCGCCTGGTGGGCTGGGCAGAGCGACCAGCGGGAAACCGGGGCGAAGCCTGGCCCCCCTTCCACCGCAAGGAACCCCCTTGCCCAGCGCAGCGCCACTCCCCCCTGCCCCCCGGTGGGGGGTAGGGGGGCTGGGGGGGCGGGGGGAAGCTCGCAACAAGATGCCCGACCCCAAAAAAACCACCCGCCCCACAACCGCAACCCAACAACACGGCACTGCCGACGGTTTGCCCCCTTCTGTTCCCTCCACCCCACAAGCCACGCGCCACAGACCCCATACTCTCCCCCGTGAACCACGCCGACCTCCTCTCTGACCTCGCCGTGTCCCTGGGCGCGGACGCGGTGGGCTGGGCACCCGCCCACGTCCCGGCCTCAGCCGTGGCGGAGTACGCAACGTGGCTGGGAGCGGGACGGCACGCGGGCATGGCCTATCTGGAACGGCAGCTTCCGGCCCGCTCGGACCCGGCGAGCCGTCTGGAAGGTGCGGCGAGCGTGCTGGTGCTGGGCGTCTCGCACGCCTTCGCGGACCCCGGCGTGCCTGCGGGCGGCGTGCGGGTCGGGCGGGTCGCCCGCTACGCCTGGACCCCCGACTACCACGACCAGCTCCAGCCCATCCTGACCCGGCTGGAGGAGGAAGCGGCCCGGCTGGGGGTGCGGGCACGCGGATACGTGGACCACGGCCCGGTGATGGAACGCCTCTTCGCGGCGGGAGCTTTTCTGGGCTGGCGCGGCAAGTCGGGCATGAACATCAGCACGCGGCTGGGAGCCTTCGTGACGCTGGCGGTGCTGCTGACCGACCTGCCTTTTGAGGGTGCGGTGGAGGCGCATCCCGACCGCTGCGGGCGCTGCTTCCGCTGCGTGGCCGCCTGCCCGACGAACGCAATTGGCCCCGACCGCGCCATCGACGCCCGGCGCTGCATCTCGTACCTGACCATAGAACACCGGGGGCCGCTGCCGCACGAACTGCGGGCCGGGGTGGGGAGCTGGCTCTTCGGCTGCGACGTGTGCAGCGAGGTCTGCCCGTGGACGGGGAAGGCTGGGCCGCTCGCGCGACTCTTCAGGCCGGACCCCGAGCTGGCCCACCCCGACCTGAGCACCTTTTTCGGCCTCAGCGAGCGGCAGTTCGAGCGGAGATACGCGGGCACCGCCTTTCTGCGGCCCCGGCGCAAAGGCATGGCCCGCAACGCGCTGACGGTGCTGGGAAACACGCGCGCCCCGGAGGGCTGGCCGCTGCTGCTGGCCGGAGCCGAGGACCCCGCCTGGGAGGTGCGCGAGGCCGCCGCCTGGGCGCTGGGGCAGTGGGATGAGGCGGGGCACCTTCACCCGTTGCTGAACGACCCGCACGAGGCGGTGCGGGCGGCGGCAGCAGCCGCGTTAGGCGTCGCTTCATAAGTGGCCCGCCTGGGTGATAAGCCACGCTTTTTCCTCTAACTGCATGGTGTGGTGAGGCATGGCAAACCTGACCGAGACCTTCATGCGGGCACTTCAGACCACCGAGCAGAGCGGCGACTCGGCAGAACTGGTCGCGCTGTTCTCCGACGATTCGACCCTGCAAAACCTTACCACCCAGCTCTGGCGGGGCCAGGAGGGCGCGCGGCAGTTCTGGGAGGCGTACCTGGGCAACTTCCAGACCATCCGCAGCCAGTTCACCCACCACAGTGACGACGGCCGCACCGGCCTGATGGAGTGGGAGGCCACCGGGCAGCTGCGGGACGGCACCGACATTGCCTACCGGGGCGCGAGCGTGATCGAGCACGACGGGCAGCAGGTCAGCGCCTTCCGCACCTACTACGATTCGGCGGCCTTCGTGAAACCGGCCGTGGAGACGCAGGGCTGAAGCAGCCCCCGGAATGGGTGAACAACATCTGAACACCGCACGGCGGGGGCAGGTCGCTACCATAGGCGAAATGCATCCCCGCCTTGCTCTGCCTGCTGTTCTGACTGCCCTGGCGTCCCTGCCCCTGACGGCGGCCCTCGCGCAGCCCACGCCGGTCCTGCGGCCCACCGTGACCGCCCGTTATCCCCATGACCGCGCGGCCTTTACCGAGGGGCTGCAATACCTCGGAAACGGGCTGCTGGCCGAGAGCACCGGGCTGGTGGGCGAGTCGGGGGTGCGGCGGGTGGAGTTGAAAAGCGGGCGGGTGCTGGCCGGGGTCGCCACGCCCCTTGCCAGCGCTTTCGGGGAGGGCGTGAGCGTGCTCGGCGGCGTCGCCTACCACCTGACCTGGCAGTCGGGGCTGGCCTACGCCTTCGACGCCGCCACCCTGCGCGAGGTGGGCCGCTACCGCTACCAGGGCGAGGGCTGGGGCCTGACCAACGACGGCCGCAGCCTGATCATGAGTGACGGCTCCAGCACCCTCTTCTGGCGCGACCCCCGGACCTTTGCCGTGACCCGCACCCTCCGCGTGACCGACGCGGGCCAGCCCGTCAAGAACCTCAACGAGCTGGAATACGTGCAGGGCAGCATCTACGCCAACATCTGGCTCACGAACCGCATCGCGCGCATCGACCCGAAAAGCGGGAACGTGACCGCCTGGCTCGACGTGACCCCGCTGATGCAGGAGGCCAGCGAGGGCGCTGCCCGCGGCCCCCAGCCCCTCACCTTCGACGACGTGCCCAACGGTATCGCCTACGTGCCCGAGCGCGGTACCCTGCTGCTGACCGGCAAACGCTGGCCGACGGTCTACGAGGTGAAGGTGCCGGGCCTGAAGCCGGAAACGGGCACCAACGGGCGGGGCCGGACGGGGCGCTGAGGCCGGAGGCTAGAGCCGCGCCTCCACCGCCCGCCAGATGTCGTCGGCCAGGGCGTCCACAGGGCGGGTCGCGTCCAGGACCAGAAAGCGTCCAGGGTCGCGGGTGGCGAGCGTCAGAAAGCCCCCCCGCACGCGGGCATGAAAGTCCAGGTCGGCACGTTCCAGGCGGTCGGGAACGCCACGTGAGGCCGCCCGGCTCAATCCCACCGCCGGGTCGAGGTCGAGCAGTACCGTGAGGTCGGGCACCAGCCCGCCCGTCACTTCCCGCGTGAGGCTGGCGAGAAAGGTCCCGTCCAGCCCCCGCCCGAAGCCCTGGTAGGCCAGGCTGGAATCGGCGTAGCGGTCGCAGACTACCATCTCACCCCGCGCCAGCGCCGGACGAATCACGTTGGCGACCAGTTGCGCGCGGCTGGCGGAATACAGCAGGAACTCGGGCAGCGGGTCGATGCTCAGGGCGGGGTCGAGCAACACCTCGCGCACCCGCGTGCCCAGCGGCGTTCCGCCCGGCTCGCGCGTGACCACGTGTGGCACCCCCACTTTCCCCAGCCGCACCGCCAACCGCGTGAGCTGCGTGCTTTTGCCCGCGCCCTCAGGGCCTTCGAAGGTGATGAAGGGGGGGGTCACTGGCATTCACCGAGAGGCTGTGGGTTGTGGGTTGTGGGTTGTGGGCGGCCTCCTACAACCCACAACCCACGTCCTACAGCCCTCAAAGCCCCGTCGGATGATGCAAAAATTGCCACGGCAGCCCGAACTCGTCCTCCAGGCGGGCGGCGAGGGCGCGCACGCCGAAGACCTCGGTTTCGTAGTGTCCGGCAAAGACCACGTTCACGCCGTACTCGAAGGCGTCGTGGAAGTGCTTGTGTTCGGGTTCGCCGGTCAGCAGGGTGTCGAGGCCCGCGGCCGCCGCCTCCGCCACCGCGCCCGCGCCGCTGCCGCTGACGATGCCCAGGCGGTGAACCTGGGGAATCCCGCCCCCGTGCACCAGGCAGATTTCGCCGGTGAGCTTCTGCACGCGGTCGGCGAAGTCCTGGAGGGACTGCGGGAAGGGCAGCTCGCCCGCCAGGCCGATCTTGTGACCTTGCCAGTCCCCGAAGGGCTGCGGGTTCTGGAGGCTCAGCGCGCGGGCCATCATCGCGTTGTTGCCGACCTCGGGGTGGGCATCCAGCGGAATGTGGGCGGCATAGAGGTTCAGGTCGGCCATCAGCGCCGTGCGGAGGCGCTCGCGGTGCGGCCCGGTCACGGCCAGCGGCTCGCCCCAGAACAGCCCGTGATGCACCAGCAGCAGGTCCGCGCCGCTGTCGGCGGCGTCCTGAAGTGTCTTGAGGCTGGTGTCCACACTGGCCGCGACCCGCCGGATGGTGTCCGTCCCGGCGATCTGAAGGCCGTTGAGGCTGAGGTCGGGATAGGCGTCGATGTTCAGGTAGTTGTTCAGCCAGCGCACCAGCGTGTCGCGGTCGACCTCTCCTCGGCGGGCAGGGCCATGCGGGGGGGTGGGGGTGGGATCGGTCATGGGGTGCATTGTAGGCGGGCGGCTCAGGGCGCAGGGGTCAGCAGCACGCTTTCGTGTGCCCCCTCCACCACCTCCAGCCGGTTGCCGAAGGGGTCGCGCAGGAACACGCGGGGCACGCCCGCCTCGGCGTCCGCGCGGTACGGCACGCCATGCGCCTCACAGTGTGCCCGAAACGCGGCGAGGTCACGGCAGCGCAGGGCCGGGTGTCCCTTCTCGCGCGGCATGAAGCCAGGCGTCACGCCCACGTGCAGTTGCCGCCCGTCGGGGAGGGCAAACCAGGCCCCGCCCCGCGCCCGGAGTGCCTCCGGCTTGAGCAGTTCCGGCAGGCCCAGGAAGGCCCCGAAAAAGGCCTGCGCGTCCGTCTCGCAGCCCGCGGGGGCCTCGACCTGCACGTGGTCCAGCCCGGAAATCAGGGTCGTCATGGGCCGAGCGTAGCCCCTCGCGCCCGGGGGGCCGCGTGCCTGGGGCGGGAACAGCACCCCAGTCCAGAGCCGTTCTTCAGAAAACCGCCCGCCGCACCGGCCATGCGGTACACAGGAAGGAAACGCCGAAAGGGGAACGCGATGAACGAGAACCATGCCCGCACACACCAGGACCAGACACACGAGCACCAGGACCTTCAGCCGCGTGAGGAAGGCCAGGGCCGCTCCAGCCGCTGGGTACCCGTGGTGGCGGCTGGCCTGGCGGGGGCCGTCACCGTGACGCTGCTGAACGAGGGCGCAAGGCGGGTGTTGCCCCACGCCCCCCGCATGGAGGTGATTGGGGAACGTGCCCTCAGCCGCTCCCTGCGGGCCGCGGACGTGCAGCCGCCGCGCGGTGAGGCCCTCTACCGCTGGACCCTGCTGGCGGATGTCTTCTCCAACAGCCTGTATTACAGCCTGGTGGGGGCCGGGTCGTCCCGGAAGGCCTGGCAGCGGGGCGGCGCGCTCGGGCTGGCTGCCGGGGTGGGTGGGGCGCTGCTGCCACGTCCCCTCGGGCTGGGGCGTCAGCCGGGCGAACAGGCCCCGCTGACCCAGCTTCTGACCATGGGCTGGTATCTGGCCGGGGGCCTCGCCGCCGCCGCGACCTACCAGGCACTGGCAGAGCGCGAGGTGGGGTGAGGCACAGGGAAAGAGCAAAAAGAAAAACCCCCGTCCCAGGACGAGGGTTTTTTCTCTTGGTGGCGATGCCCGGACTTGAACCGGGGACCTAACGATTATGAGTCGTTCGCTCTAACCAGCTGAGCTACATCGCCTTGAAAAGTGCCCCGCACATGGCGGGGCCTTTTGGTGGAGCTGAGGGGATTCGAACCCCTGACCTTCTGAATGCCATTCAGACGCGCTCCCAACTGCGCCACAGCCCCGAAGGCCCGGTTAGATTACCAACGACCTCCCGACTTGTCAACGCCCCCCGGCGGCACGCTGGGCCGCGAGCTGCACGTACCCCTCGATCAGGTGGATGACGACCGGGTTGTGTGTGTGGACGCCATGCGCCTCGCCGCTGCCGCCCTCCTCGATAAAGTGGGCAATCACGGCGGCCTCGCCGTCGCGGGCGAGCAGAAAGGCGCGCTGGCCCTCGGCGGCGACCGCGGGCAGGTCGACCAGCGAGGCGCGGTACAGGTCCACGCCGCGCGGGGTCAGGCGCTCCAGCCGTTCGGCCAGCGCCGTCTCGCCCGCCATGTACACGCTGCGGCGCGCGTTCAGGGTGAGGTCCTCGCAGAGACTGCGGATGGCCGCCTCGCCGTACAGGTGGTAAACGGCCTCGGGGGCCGGGTCAGGGGCCAGGCGCGAGAGGTCGCGGTCCAGGGCACCCAGGCGGTCATCGAAGGAGCGGCGGGCGCGGGCCAGGTACTCGCGGGCGCTCAGCGGGGCATATTCCAGGGGATTTTGCCCGACACGGGCGGCCAGGCCCCGGCCCTCCAGCCGTTCGAGCGTCTCATAGATCTTGGGCCGGGGGATGCCCGCCTGCCGGGCCACGCGGGCCGGGACGGCCCGGCCCAGGGCCAGCAGGGCAGTGTAAGCGCGTGCCTCGTATTCGGTCAGGCCCAGCGCTTGCAGGTGAATCACAGCACTCATGTCTATCCAGCATACGGGAAAAGCCTCTCCCGGCTGCCCCGGCCCCCGCCGAGCGCGCACAATACCGGGGAGGTCGTGGGGCGCGGACCCCTCCCCTCCCCAGCGCCGCAGAACCGACCGCCTCACATTTCAAAAGAGTAAAGCGCTTTATATTTTAATCCTGAGAGGGTGTTCGACTTCTCCCCGCCGCGCCCCGCGGCAGAAACGAGGCACTATGCGTTCCAAGATTCTCCTGACCGCCCTGGCCCTCGGCCTGACCGCCCAGCAGGCCAGCGCGCAGACCACCCCACCGACCCTGATGAAGGGCGTACTCAAAATCGCCATGGAGGGCACCTACCCGCCCTTTACCTTCAAGGACGCGCAGGGGAACCTCACCGGCTTCGACGTGGACGTCGCCAGGGCGGTCGCCGCCAAGCTGGGCCTGCGCCCGGAGTTCGTGCTGACCGAGTGGAGCGGCATCCTGGGCGGCCTCCAGGCCAACAAGTACGACGTGATCGTCAACCAGGTGGGCATCACGCCCGAGCGGCAGAAGACCATCGGCCTGAGTCAGCCCTACGCCTACAGCCGCCCGCAGATCATCGTGCGGAAAAGTGGCACCTTCAGCCCGAAAACGCTCGCGGACCTGAAGGGCAAGCGCGTGGGCGTGGGCCTGGGCAGCAACTTCGAGAAGCAGCTCCGGAATGCGGGCGGCATCAACGTGGTCACGTACCCCGGCGCGCCCGAGTACCTGGCCGACCTGGCGGCGGGCCGCCTCGACGCCGCGTACAACGACCGGCTGCTGGTGGGCTACCTGATCACCAAGAACAACCTCCCGATTCGCGGGGCCGGCGTGATCGGGCAGCCCGAGCCGGTGGGCGTGGCCTACAAGAAGACGAACACGGCGCTGGGCAGCGCCATCAACCGCGCCCTGGCCCAGATCAAGGCCGACGGCACCTACGCGAAAATCAGCCGCCAGTGGTTCGGGCAGGACGTCAGCAAGCCCTGATTCTGACCGGAACGGGCGCGGGGGAAGCAGGAGGATAAAGGTCTCCTGCTTCCCCCGCCCGGGTTGACCCACGCCCCTCCTGAGAGAATGGCCCCCATGACCGCCGAGCAGCTTCAACTGATCTTCCAGAGTGCCTGGGCGGCCCTGCCCACCCTGCTCGCCGCCGCACCCGTCACGCTGGGCTACGCGCTGGCGGCCATGCTGCTGGGGCTGCCGCTGGCCCTGCTGGTCGCCCTGGCGCGGCTCTCGGGCGTCCCGTTCCTGCGCTGGATCAGCGGCGTGTACGTGTCCTTTATTCGCGGCACGCCGCTGCTGGTGCAGATTTTCGTGGTGTATTACGGGCTGCCGTCGTTCGGCCTCACCCTCAGCCCGCTGGTGGGAGGCGTGCTGGCGCTGACGCTCAATGCCGCCGCCTACCTTTCCGAGACGATGCGCGCCGCGATTCTCAGCGTGCCGCGCGGCCAGTGGGAAGCGGCCCTGAGCCTGGGCCTAACCCGGCGGCAGACGCTGCGGCTGGTGGTGCTGCCCCAGGCCGCGCGGGTGGCCCTGCCCAGCCTGGGCAACACCCTGATCGGGCTGGTCAAGGACACGTCGCTCGTCTCGGTGATCACGGTGGTCGAGCTGCTGCGCAGCGCCCAGCTCGTGATCGCGCGGACCTTCGAGCCGTTCGGCCCCTACCTGGCCGCCGCCCTGATCTACTGGGTCATCAGCAGCGCGCTGGCCTGGGTGCAGCGCCGCCTGGAGGCGCGGCTGGCGCGGCAGGGGTAGGCCGCCGGTGCCGGACAGAACAAATCAGAACAAATGCAGCAAGGGTGCTGAAAACTGGCACCCTTGCTGCATTCCGGGCGCAGGCTCAGCGGCGGCGGCCACCCCGGCTCCGGGCGCGCTGGGGACCGACCCGGCCTTCGCCCACCCCGGCGGCCTGTGGGGCCTGACGCGGCGTGCGGCCCGACTCGGACCCGCCGCGCCCCCGCTCCGTGCTGCGCGCCTGGGTGCCCTGCCCCGCGGCACGCCCCCCCTGGCCCTGCCCGCCGCTGCGGCCCTGACCCTGGCCGGGGCCGCCCGTGCCGTTGCCGGAGCCGCGGCCCTGCTTTTCCTGAATCGCGCGGTCGATCTGGGCCTCGTCGCGGCTGAGGGGCGGGTGCAGCACGGCGGGCAGGGCGCGGCGCACCGTCTGCCACAGGCCGCGCTGCTCGGGAATCAGCAACACCAGGTTGACGCCGGGGCGGCCCGCGCGGGCGGTGCGGCCCGAACGGTGGACGTGGTCCTCGGCGGTGGAGGCCACGTCCATGTGGATCACCAGGCGCACCTCGGGCAGGTCGATGCCGCGCCCGGCGATGTCGGTGGCGACCAGCACCCGCGACTTGCCCTCGCGCAGCAGGGCCATGGTGCGCTCGCGCTTCTTCTGGTCCATGTTGCCCTGCAGCGGGCTGACGATCTCGCCGGGCAGCATTGCCTCCAGCCGCTCGGCGCGGCGCTTGACCAGCGACTTGGTGCGGCAGAAGATCACCACGCAGCCGCCGGGCTGGCGCAGCGCCTCCCGCGTCTGCTCGGCGGCCACGTCCAGCAGGTCCTCGCGGGTGGTGTTGATCAGCAGGTGCGTGGCTCCAGTCGCCCCGCCCAGCACGTCCTCACTGTCCTGAGCGGCCTCGGCGCTGCGGGCCGGGGCGATGTCGATGCGCTCGGGGTGGTGCATGAACCGCTCGGCCACGCCGCGAATCGCCGCCGGGAAGGTGGCCGAGGCCATGGCGATCTGAAGCGGGCGGCTTCCCGCCGCGAGCTGCGCGGCGCGCAGAATGTCGCCCACGTCCTTCAGGAAGCCCAGCGAGAGCAGCTCGTCGGCCTCGTCCAGAACGACGTATTTCAGGCCCGCCAGGCCCAGTTCGCCGCGCGTGATCAGGTCCTTGAGGCGGCCCGGCGTGCCCGCGATGACGCCCTTGCCGCTGGCCTCGCTGCGGGTCTGGGCAGGCGTGATGCCGCCCGTGATGCGCCCGGCGGTCATGCCGAGTTCGCGGGCCACGTCGCGGATCTGCACCGCGAGTTCGCGGGTCGGCGTGATCACCAGCACCTCCGGGCGGATGCCGCGCACGGCGGCCATCCCGATCCCGCGTGCGGCGGCGGGAATCAGAAAGGCCAGCGTCTTGCCGCTGCCGGTCCGCGCGGTGGTGATCACGTCGCGCCCGGCGAGCAGGGCCGGGATGGCCCCCACCTGCACGGGCGTCGGCGTGCGCCCCCCCAGCAGATGTTCCCAGGCGGGCACGCCTGCCCAGTCAGGCCCCCGCTGCGCCGGGCGGCCCGGCTGGGCAGGCGCGGGCGTCTCCGGGGCCGGGGCCGCCGTCGGCTCTCCCCGCGTTCCGCCCTGGCTGGTCCGGCCTCCACGGCGTCGGGTGCTGGCGGTCTGGGCGTTGGAGGTCAGCTCGTTCTCGGGCTGGGAGCTGGCCTTCTCGGCAGGGCGGGGCTGAGGGTTGTCTTGGCTCTGGGTCATGGAGTTCCTGTCTGGAGCGCCCGGTGGGGCGGGTCCTGGAAAGATGGCTCGGGGAAGCGGCCCCGGGTGCGGCCAGGGAGGGGCTGTCCGGGAGTGGCACGCCCCGCTGAGCACAGCCGGGCGACGGGAAAAGAACCAGGTTCAGGAGCCGGAGGCCGGGCCGGCCGGGGCAGGCACGCCCCGCTCCTGAGGGCTGTCACGCCCCGCACTCTAGCCGAAGGCGGCCCGGCAGGCCGTAACCCAGGCTGCCCTGCCGCCCGGAGGCGCGCCGGAAAACGAAAAAACCCCGGCGAGGCCGAGGTTCTGTTGGTGGGCGGTATAGGATTTGAACCTACGACCCTTCGCGTGTGAAGCGAATGCTCTACCACTGAGCTAACCGCCCCCAGGTCCTGCGTGACTGCTGTGGTGGGCCCTGCCGGATTTGAACCGGCAACCAATCGGTTATGAGCCGACTGCTCTGACCGTTGAGCTAAGAGCCCGGGCCGATGAGCGAGGGGAAGTGTACCAGCGCGGGCGGGGGTTGTCAAACCCCACAGCCGGGCCAGCCGGGGTAGAGTGCGGGGCATGCGGGTCCTCCATGTGGCGTCGGAAGTGTTTCCCTTCTCGCGGTCGGGGGGCCTGGGCGACGTGCTGGCCGCGCTGCCCGTGACGCAGGCCCGGCTGGGGGCCGAGGTGACGGTGGTGTCTCCCTGGTACGCAGCCCTCTCGGGCACCCCCGAGGAGGTCTGGCGCGGCGAGGTGCCCGGCGTGGGCCTGGTCTGGGCAGGCGAGGTGCGGGAAGGTGGCGTGCGCTTCCTGTTCGTGGGCCTGCCCGAGTTCGAGCGGCCGGGCCTGTACCACCCCGACGACGTGGAGCGCTTCTGCGCCTTCGGGCGGGCGGTGCTGCCGGTCTTGCAGGCGCTGGACCTGCGGCCCGACGTGCTGCACGGCCACGACTGGCAGGCGGGGCTGGTGGTGGCCCACGCGCATCTGGCGGGCTGGCGCACGGCCTTTACTATCCACAACCTCCAGTACCAGGGCCGCTGGAATCTGGCCGAGGCGCGCGGCTGGACCGGCCTTCCCGACTGGGCCTTTTCCCCCGAGGGGGTGGAGTTCCACGGCGACCTGAACCTGATGAAGGCCGGGCTGGTGTTCGCGGGGCAGGTCACGACGGTCAGCCCCACCTACGCCCGCGAGATCACCACCCCGCGCTACGGCGAGGGGCTGGAGGGCCTGCTGGTGCGCCTGACGCTGGAAGGCCGCCTGAGCGGGATTCTCAATGGGCTGGACCAGGACCGCTGGGACCCCCGCACCGACCCCGATGTCCTCCCCTACGCCGACGCCGCGGGCAAGGCCGCGAACGGGGCCGCCCTGCGCGCCGAGTTCGGGCTGGACGGGGCACCGCTGCTGGGCGTGGTGAGCCGCCTGGCGGACCAGAAGGGGATGGACCTGCTGATCGAGGCGCTGCCGGAACTCGTGGACCACTGGAACGTGGTCGTGCTGGGCGGCGGCGACCCCCTGCTGACGGCGGCCCTGACCGGGTGGGCGTATCACCCGCGCGTGGCCTTCGTGTCCGGGCTGAACGAAGGGCTGGCGCACCGGGTCTACGCGGGGGCCGACGCCTTTGCCATGCCCAGCCGCTTCGAGCCGTGCGGCCTCTCGCAGATGATCGCCATGCGCTACGGCACCCTGCCGGTGGTGCGCGAGACGGGCGGCCTGGTGGACACCGTGCCCCACGACGTGGGGTTCCAGTTCGCGGAGGCCACGGCGGGCGCGCTGGCCGCCGCCTGCCGCGAGGCGCGGACCACCTTCGGGGACACGGTCGAGTGGCGGGCCAGGCTGGAACGCGGCATGACCCTGGATTTCAGTTGGGACGGTCCCGCCCGGCAATACCTCGACCTGTACGGGAAGCTGTGACGCTCAGCCCAGAAAGGCCAGCAGCGCCGCGTTGAAGGCGTCCGGCGCGTCGAGGTTGGCGAGGTGCATCGCGCCGGGGATGATCTGCCGCTCGCCATGCCCCAGGTCCGCGATTTCCTGCGCGCGCTCGGGGGGTGTGAGGTCGTCCTGCTCGCCCACCAGGGCCAGCAGCGGCAGCCGCAGCGTTCCCAGGGTTTCCCGGTGGTCGGCCCGCGCGGCCATCGCGCGCAGTGCCCCGGCGATACCCTGCGGCGTGGCGGCCTCGATCATCGGGCGTATGCGGGCGAAGGTGTCCGGACGGTGTTCCTCACGCGCCGCCTCGATGATGAAGCCCTGGCCCTCCTCCAGCACGCGGCCCGCCTGGCTGTAGCGTTTTTCCTGTTCCTCGGGGCTGTCGGCGCGGGCGGAGGTGTCGGCCAGGACCACGCGGGCAAACCGCTGTGGGGCCTGCGCGAGCAGTTCCAGCGCGAGGTAGCCCCCCATGCTGAGGCCCACCAGCGAGACGGGTTCGGGCGGCAGCAGCCCCAGCAGGTCGCGGGCGGCGTCGGCCAGCGAGGTCATGGCCCCCTCCTCCCCGCCGAAGCCCGGCAGGTTGGGGGCCAGCACGGTCAGGCCCGCCGCCTCCAGCGCGGCCTTCTGCTCAGCCCACATCGCGGCGGAGAGGGGGTAGGCGTGGAGGAGCAGCACGGTGCGGGGGCGCGGTTCGGTCATGGGGACAGGGTGGCTGTGGGCTATGAGCTTTGAGCTATGAACCTGCACCCGAGAAGCTTTAGCTTTGGCGACAGCCATCTTTTTCATAGCCCACGGCTCACCGCCCTTCCGCGCTACCATCGGGGGCGTGAATCTCGCGGTCGTCCTCGTCTCTCCCAAAACGCCCGGCAACATCGGGGCAGCGGCCCGCGCGATGCTGAACATGGGGGCCTCGGACCTGCGGATCGTCGCGCCGCGCTGCGACTACCTGGACTCGCAGGCGGTGGCGATGGCCGTCCATGCGGCTGACCTGCTGCGCGGCGCGCGCATCTATCCCACCCTGCGCGATGCCCTGGCCGACCGCGACGTGAGCGTGGGCACCTCCGCCCGCCTGCGCGCCGACCTGCCCGCGCCCCGCCACCCGGCGCAGGTGCGCCCGCTGGTGCGTGCGGCCTCGGCTCCCGCGCTGGTCTTCGGGCCGGAGGAGACGGGGCT
Organism: Deinococcus carri; assembly: GCF_039545055.1. Classification (NCBI taxonomy): domain Bacteria; kingdom Thermotogati; phylum Deinococcota; class Deinococci; order Deinococcales; family Deinococcaceae; genus Deinococcus; species Deinococcus carri. The sequence continues at coordinate 137,539 of NZ_BAABRP010000006.1, read as the reverse complement.
GATCAACTCCGACCTGGAGCAGTGCCAGGTGACGGTGCGCGTGCCCACCGCCGAGTACGCCAGCCTCAACCTCGCCCAGGCGGTGCTGCTGGTGTGCTACGAGTTCCTCCAGGCGCAGGACGAACCCCCGGCCTACGACCGCAAAACCGCCACCCGCGAGGAGATGGAGGCGATGTACGGCCACCTGCACGAGACGATGGAGCTGATCGGCTACACCGACGCCGTGCGCGCCCGCCACACGCTGCGGCTGTGGCGCGCGATGCTCGACCGGGCGCTGATGAGCAGCGCCGAGAGCCGCCTCTTCCGGGGTTTTCTGCGGCAGGTGCGCTGGAAGGTGGAGGACGCCGCGAAAAAGGGAACCGTGGCGGGGCAGGGCGGGGACGCGGCGGAGACAGCAGACTGAAGGTCAGTTCTGCCGCCGCGCCCGCCGTCCCAGCCACCACGACGCCAGCCCCAGCAACAGCGCGAGGCCCACGGGAACGAGCAGAACGAACCGGTTGTCAGCCCAGTTGAAGAGGGTCCGGTCCAGCAGCCAGAACACCCCGCCGAAGCCCAGCAGGATCAGGGCCACATACCGCAGCGCGCGGCTCCAGAGCCGGGAGGGGGTTTCCATGCCCCATCCTAGGGCAGCGCACCCCAGCCGTTGCCGCGTATCTTGGGCGGCCACTCCACTTCGCGCCGCCCTCTCCTTCAGCCGTAGTGGTAGCGGCCTTGCAGAAAGTCAATCCGCGTATCCCGGACGAGATAGACCAGGCGATGTTCTTCCGTCAGGCGGCGAGACCAGATGTTCGGGCCGAGGTATTTGAGCGGTTCGGGCTTGCCCATCCCACCGAAGGGACCACGCAGGATGAGTTCCACCAGCCGCAGGAGGCGCAGGGCGGTCTTGCGGTCCGTCTGCACCCAGAAGGTCAGGTCCTTGATGAACTCGCGCTGGAAGACGGCTGCCCGGTCATTCGGCATCCAGCCCTGCTCTCCGGGCCAGTTCTGCCGGGGTGAGGCTCTCCCCCTCGCCCTCCAGCGCGCGCCCGAGGGCAGACAGGAGGCGGCGGGCATTGGCGGGCGAGCGCAGCAGATGGGCGGTTTCCTGAAGGCTCCGGAGTTCGTCGGCGGCAATCAGGGCGACGCTGGCCTGCCCCCGGCGTTCGATGATCACCGTCTCGCGGTCATTCACGGCGCGGTCCATCAGGGAGGCGAGTTCCGCACGGGCCTGGGTATAGCTCCGCTCAATCATGGCTTTATTGTACACATTCCCTGTACAGAAGGGGGTTTCAAACCCTTTCCACGGTTCCCCCGCGCCGTGTCCCTACACTGTTCCCCATGACCTCCTCGCCCGCCGCCCTGCCCTCGCCGCCGCCGCCCGCGCCGCAGGGGGTACCGCTGTCGGACCGGGTGCGGCTGGTGCGGAATCTGCTGCCGCCCCTGATCGTGCTGGTGGTGGCGGTGGTGGAATTCGCCATCGCGCAGCTTCGCACGCCCGCGGCGGAGGTCTGGGCGCACCTGCTGTTCTATGGGCTGGTCGGCCCGGCGGTGACGTTCTTCACGGTGGAATGGATCGCGGAGGGCACCCGCGCCCGCGAGCGCGCCGAGCAGGAACTGCGCGTGACCTATGCGCGGCTGAGCGCCTCGCACGGACGGCTCCAGGCCGTGCAGGAGCTGATGCGCGACCTGACCGACGCCCCCGACATGGGCGCGGTGGTGGAAGTCGCGGCGCGCGGCGCGGTGCGCGCAACTGGGGCCACCCACGCGACCCTGACCGTGCCGGGCGGCCTGAGCGGGTCCTCCAGCGGGGGAACCGGGGGCGAGGCGGGCGCGGAACGCTACCCGCTGCGGGTCGCCATTCCGGGGGGTGGGGCGCTCGCACTGCATTTCGACACGCCGCCCACGCCGGAAACGCAGGCCCTCGCGCAGGCCCTAGCGGCCGAGGTGGCGACCGGGGTGGAGGCCGCGCGGCAGCGGACCCTCGACCTGATGACGCTCTACAGCGTGGACCAGTCCATCCGCGCCGAGCGCAACATGCGCCGCCTGCTGGCCCGCGTAACGCGCAACATGGCCGAGCGGGTGCAGGCGGGGGCGCGCGCCGCGTACCTCAGCGATCAGGACGGCACGCTGCGGCTGGAATACGCCCAGCACGGGGGAGGCGAGAGCAGCAGCAGCGGTACGCTGGCCCCGGCCTTTGTGGGGAGGGTGGCGCAGGCGGGCACGCCGCTGATCGCCAGCCCGCAGGAGGCGGCGGAGATGTTTCCCGAGGCCCGCAGCGCCCTGGGCTTCCCCATGCGCGACGAGGAGGGCCTGCTGGGCGTGCTGGTGCTGGGCGACGCCCGCGAGAACGCCTTCGACGACGGCCGCCTGCCGCTGCTGGCCCTGCTGGCCGGACAAGCCACCCTGGCCGTGCGCAACGCCCGCGCCTACCTGTACTCCGAAGAACTCGCCATCAGCGACGAGCGCGCCCGCATCGCGCGCGAGATTCACGACGGCGTGGCGCAGTCGCTGGCCTTTTGCGCCCTGAAGCTCGACCTGGTGGCCCGCCAGCTCCACAGCGACCCCGACAAGGCCGAGGCCGAGGTCCGGGCCGCGACGGGGCTGCTGCGCGAGCAGATCAAGGAGGTCCGGCGCTCTATCTTTGCGCTGCGGCCCATCGACCTCGAACGCTACGGCCTGCTCGAAACGGTGCGCCGCTACGTGGAGGACTTCGGCCAGCAGAACAGCGTCCGCACCGTGCTGAACGTGTCCGGTGACATTCACCTCGCGCCGGGCGACGAGGCAGTGGTGTTCCGCATCCTGCAAGAAAGCCTGAACAACGTCGCCAAGCACGCCCGCGCCCGCGAGGTCACGGTGACCCTCCACGGCGGCCAGCAGGTCACGCTGCGCGTGCAGGACGACGGCGCGGGCTTCGACCTGGGGCAGGTTTCCGGCCGCGTCAGCAGCGCCGGGGGCCTGGGCCTGATGCAGATGCGCGAGCGCGTGGAAAGCCGCGGCGGCCAGTACCGCGTCCTGAGCAGCCCCGGCCACGGCACGCTGGTGGAGGCAGAGATGCCGCAGGCGTAAGGGAGCGACCAGCCGCCAGCTTCCAGCGACCAGCACAGCTCAAGCTGGCGGCTGGCGGCTGACCGCTGAGAGCTAATTCAACATCCTCTCCCCCGGCACCTCCAGCACGAACGGCGGAATTGGCACCTGTGCCTGCTTGCCCCAGGCGTCCTGCATCACGTAGTGGCCGCTCATCCGTCCGGGTGTGTCCTGCACGGTCACGAAGGAGTCGTAGACATAGGCTCCGCCGGGTGGGATGACAGGCTGCTCGCCCACTACGCCCTCGCCGTCCACGACCGTCTCGCGGCCCCCGGCGTCGAGGATGTCCCAGTGGCGGCTCAGCAGTTGCCACGTCTCGCCGCTGTGGTTCTCGATGCGGATGACGTAGGCAAACAGGCGGCGTTCGGGGCCAGAGTGGGTGGGGAGGTAGGACACGTCCACACGGACGCGCACATCCGGGGTGTCCGGCGGGGCGGGATAGGCGGAATGGCTCATGCTGGCAGCATAGCTGGGGGGCGTAGACTCGCCCTCGTGAGCCAACAACCCGATCAGAGCATCAACCAGGAGTTCCTTTTCGACCTGCTGAGCCAGGCCGCCCCCAGCGGCAGCGAGCGACGTGCCGCCGACGTGTGGAAGCAGGAGGCGGCCTCCTTTGCCCGTGTCAGCGAGGACCACTACGGCAACGTGTACGCCGAACTGGGGCCGGAAGGCGCGCCCGCAGTCGCCCTGATGGGCCACCTGGACGAGATCGGCCTGATTGTCAGCCACATCGGGGAAGAGGGGTTCCTGAGCGTGCTGGGCGTCGGCGGCTGGGACCCACAGGTGCTGGTCGGCCAGCGCATCCGCCTGCTGGCCCCCGGCGGCGACATCGTGGGCGTCATCGGCAAAAAGGCCATCCACGTGATGGAAGCCGAGGAGCGCAAGAACGCCAGCAAGCTGGAGGACCTCTGGATCGACGTGGGCCTGAGCAAGGAGGACGCGCAGGCCCGCATCCCGGTCGGGACCTACGGCGTGATCGAGCAGGGTCCGATCATGGTGGGCGACAAGATCGTCAGCCGCGCGCTGGACAACCGGGTGGGGGCCTTTATCGTGCTGGAGGCGCTGCGGGCGTTGCAAGGCACGGAGCTGAAGCACCGCATCGTCGCCGTGGGCACCAGCCAGGAGGAGATCGGCGTCTTCGGGGCACAGATCAGTGGCTACAAGCTCGACCCGGTGGCGGGCGTGGCCGTGGACGTGACGCATGAAACCAAACAGCCCGGCGTCAATGAAAAGAAGTACGGCGTGGTGCCCTTCGGCTCGGGGGCGAACCTCTCGGTCGGCCCGATGACCAGCCCGGTGATCCTGCGCCAGATGACGGCCGCCGCGCAGGCCAGCGGCATCCCCTACACCCTCAGCGCCAGCGGCCGCTACACCGGCACCGACGCCGACGCCCTCAGCCTGGTGCGGGCGGGCGTACCCAGCGCCGTCGTCAGCATTCCCAACCGCTACATGCACTCCCCCAGCGAGATGGTGGACTCCCGCGACGTGAAGGCCTGCATCGACATCATCGCCGCGTGGGTGAAGGAACTGGAGGCAGAGCCGGACTTCACGCGCTGAGGGTTGAACCTGGCCGCCGCCCATTACCCTGAAGCATGACCGGGGTGAACTGGGCGGCGGTCGCCGCATCCGACTACGTGGTGCCGAAAGGGCTGAACCCACCGGACGCACTCCATGAACTGCTGGGGATGCTCGCCTCGCCTGACCCGGCAGTGCGGGACGCCCAGGCTTACAGCACGCTGGCGCTATGGACGCGGGCGGGGCATTTTGACGGGGTGCTGCGGGAGCTGGGGGACCGGGCCGGGTCTGGTCTCGGAAACGATCAGGTCCTGGTACGCTCGTTTAGCGCCCTGGTTCTGGGCGAGGTCGTGAGGAGAGATGCACAACAGCGGGTCGTCGGTCCTGCTGTCCGGCATCTGTGGATGGAACACTGGCAGTTTTACTACCCCTCTGAGCAGGATGTGCGCTCCTACGACCCTGACCTCGGCTGGATTCACGCGGTCGCGCACGGTGCAGATACGGCGCGTGAATTCGCCCTCCACCCCATCACAACTCCGGCCGAGCTGAACGTCATTCTGAGGACAGTCACTGAGCGCCTGAGTTCGCTGCCCATGCCCCTCTACCAGACCGAGGAGGACCGGATCGCGCTCGCCCTGCTCGCCGTCCTCTCACGCACCGAGGTGCCACCGGAAGGCATACGGGCGTGGCTGAGCGAGTACCGGAGCCTCTGGACTCCTCTCACGTTCCCGCTCTCGCCGGGTGTGGCCCTGGGCATCCGCACGCTCCACAGCCTGCATACGCTCCTGCACCTCGGCGCGACATTGGACGGCGCGATCCTGCGGCCGGCCTATCCCGCCGAAACCCTAAAGGCTATCCAGGACACGCTGCGCGATGTCACTCCGTACCTCGGTCAGACTGCCTGACTCTCCCCCACCCCCGGTCGCGCATCCAGCACGCTGTCCGGCACACCCGCCAGCGCCTCCCGCACCACGTCCAGCCCCGCGCCGGGCAGGTGGCCGCGCTCGCTCAGCGTGCGTTTCCAGTGGCGCGCGCCGGGCTGGCCCGTGAAAAGGCCCAGGGTGTGTTTCATCATGCGGTTCAGCGGCTGGCCCTGTTCGAGCTGCGCGGCGACGTAGGGCAGAAAGGCCTCGACGGCCTCGCGGCGGGTAGACGGGGTCGCCTTTTCCCCGAACACGTCGCGGTCGGCGGCCGCCAGGATGAAGGGGTCCCCATAGGCCGCCCGGCCGATCATCACGCCGGCGGCCCAGGCCAGATGCTCCCGCGCGGCCTCCAGGGTGGGCACGCCGCCGTTCAGCACGACCGTCAGGTGCGGGAAGTCGGCCTTCAGTTGCCGCACCACCTCGTAGCGCAGGGGCGGAATCTCCCGGTTCTCCCTGGGCGAGAGGCCCGAGAGCCACGCCTTGCGCGCGTGGACGATGAACGTGCCGCACCCCGCCTCCGCCACCGTCCCCACGAAGCGGGTGAGGTGGTCGTAGCTGTCGAGGTCGTCGATGCCGATGCGGTGCTTCACCGTCACGGGCAGGGTGGTCGCGCCACGCATCGCCTCCACCGCGCGGGCGACCACGTCCGGCGTACCCATCAGACAGGCCCCGAACGCGCCACTCTGCACGCGGTCGCTGGGGCAGCCGCAGTTGAGGTTCACCTCGTCGTAGCCCCAGTCCTGGGCGATGCGGGCGCATTCGGCCAGCGCCGCCGGGTCGCTGCCGCCCAGTTGCAGGGCGACGGGGTGCTCAGCCGACCCGAAGCCCAGATGCCGCTCACGGTCGCCGTGCAGGATGGCCCCGGTCGTGACCATCTCGGTGTAGAGCAGCGTGCGCCGGGTCAGCGTGCGGTGAAACGCGCGGCAGTGCCGGTCGGTCCAGTCCATCATGGGCGCGACCGAGAGTGTGTGGGGCGGGGGGGCAGAGGCCGTCATCAGCCCGTCAGTGTACGGGAAGGGGACGGGGGAAAAGGGAAGGCAGGACGCGGTGCGCGGGAGGCAGAGGAGGAGTCTCTCCCGCGCACTGCGTCCCGCCTCCTGCAGCCCTCCCCCTACTTTCCGGCCTGGCCGTCCCCTGCCGGCTCCTGCACCACCCGCGCCTCCTCGCCTGCGCGGACGGTCTGCCGGGGCGGCACTTGCAGGCCGCCGCCCACCCTGGCCCCGGCCTCGACGGTGGCGTCGGCACCGACCACGGCGGGCGTGCGGCCTTCGTCCTCGCCGCCGACCTCGGCCCCCTCTCCCACGGTCGCGCCGTTGTCCACGATGGCGCGTGTGACCCTTGCCCCCGCCTTCACGACCGCGCCCGGCTGCACGATGCTGCCGCGCACCACGGCTCCCGCCTCCACGCGCGCATTCGGGCCGATCACGCTGCGGCTGACCTCGCCCGCGACCACCGCGCCGCCGCAGACCAGGGCCGCGTCAAGGCGGGCCGTGTGCTCGATCCGCGCGGGCGGGCGCGAGATGCTGCTGGTGATAAAGGGCCAGTCCTCGCTGTCCAGCGGAAAGCCCCGGCCGTCCAGAAAGTCCTGATGTGCCCCCAGGTAGGCGTCCAGCGTGCCCACGTCCTGCCAGTACCCGTCTAGCAGGTAGGCGTGGGCGTCGCCCCGCGCCACCAGGGCGGGCAACAACTCCTCGCCGTAGTCGCCCAACTCGCCCTGCCCTTCCAGCTCGGCCAGGGTGGGGAGCAGCACCCCGGCGTCGTAGGCGAAGATCTCGGCGGTCACGGTGCGGCCCAGGGGCTGCTCCGGCTTGTAGGCAAACTCGCGCACCCGGCCTTCCTCGTCGGCGCGCACGTTGCCGAAGCGGGTCGCCTGCGCCTCCTCCACCTCGGTCGTGACCATCGTGACGCTGGCCCCCCGCCGCACATGGGTGCGAATCAGGTCGGCATAGTCGAAGCGGTAGATGTGGTCGGCGCTCAAGACCAGCACCACGTCCGCGCCGAACTCGCGGATCAGGTCCGCGTGCTGCGCGAGGGCGTGGGCGTTGCCCTGCGCGAACTCGCCCTCCTCGTTTTCAGGACTGGAGAAGGGCGGCATGACCACCAACCCGCCGCGCGTGCGGTCGAGGTCCCAGGGCCGCCCGCCCGAGAGGTGATCGTTCAGGCCGTGGGGCAGGTACTGCTCGACCACCCACACGTCCTGAAGGCCGCTGTTCACGAGGTTGGACAGCGTGAAGTCGATCAGGCGGTAGGTCCCCAGAAACGGCACGGCAGGCTTGGCGCGCGTCAGGGTCAGCGGCGTGAGGCGGCTGCCCTTGCCGCCCGCCAGCACGATAGCCAGGACCTTCTTTCCAGCGATACGAGGTGCCACGCCTGCGAGTGTGGCGGCCCGGGGGACAGGCCGCGTGAGCACAGGCTGGGGGCCGCTTCATGAGTGGCGCGGCGGGCAGGCTACAGTCGGGACGTGACCCCTGTGCCTCTGATTGCGGACGAGCTGCGCGCGCTGGCCCTCGCGGGCCTCGCCCACGTGCGGGACGCCTACGACCTGGAACGGTATCGCCGGGTGCTGCATCTGAGCGCCGAACTGGCCGCGGGGGACGGACCGGCCTCCACCCCGGAAATCAAACGCGCCTACCTGCACAACCTCGCCCACGTGTCGCCGCTGCTGGGCGTGGAAGCCGTCGTGACCGGGCCGCGGGGCGTGCTGCTGATGCGCCGCGCCGACAGCGCCCTGTGGGCCGTTCCCGGTGGGCTGGCGGAGGTCGGGGAAACGCTGGCCGGGGCCGCCGAACGCGAACTGTTCGAGGAGGTGGGGTTGAGGGGCCAGGCCACCCGGCTGCTGGGTCTGCTCGACTCGCGGCTCTCGGGTAGTCGGCACGGGCTGCATATCGTCACGGCCCTCTTTCAGGTGGAGGCGGCGGGCGAGGCCCGGCCCACCCTGGAGGCGCGGGAGGTCGGCTGGCACGCCTGGAACGCCCTGCCGGAGCTGCATCCCGGCCACGCGGCCACGCTGCGGGTCGCGCGGGCGGCGCTGGACTCCGGCCTCCCCCACTTCGACCCGGAACCCCCGCGGCCACTCCACCCACAGGCGCACCGGGCTGGAGGGGCCAGCCCACGGCAGACGCTGGGCGTCCGGCTGGTGCGGCTGCTGGTCCGGGCAGGAGGCTGGGCCTTGCTGCGCGGGGAACGTCCCGCGGCCCCTCAGCCCCGCCCCTGAGGCTCCATCCCCATCTCCGCCCGGCTCAGGTTCAGCACCATCACGTCCTGCGGTCCCGCGCTGCCGCCCAGATAGAGACTCCCCTCCACCCGGAATCCGGCCTTCTCATAGGCCCGGCGGGCGGCGGAATTGCGCTGGTTCACACTCAGGGCCAGCAGGCGCACCCCTGGGCGGTGTTCGCGCAGCCAGGCCGACAGCGCAGACATGGCGCGTGTCCCCAGACCCTGCCCCTGCCGCTCCCGGTCTATGAAAAAGGCGCGCAGGCCCACGCTGGGCTGCCCGAAGTCGCGCCCCGCCACCGCGCCCGGCGTGAAGTCCAGCCGGAAGTAGCCCACCCCCTCCTCGCCCAGCCTCACCAGCATCGGGAGGCTGTGGGGGTCGGCCCCCGCGTCCTCCAGCAGGCCGGGCATCTCGCCGGAAAAGCGGACCTGCTCGGGGTGCACGCGCAGCGCCAGGGCGGCCGGGCGGGCATCCGGCGTCACGGGCTGCACGGTCAGGGGCGGCACAGAGGGGGGCATGCGGGCAGCCTATCCCGCCACAACCTCAAGGCGTAATCATTTTGGTGGATGCACCGCTCACCCCACCCCGCTACGCTGGAGGCATGAACGTGACACGTCACTTCAGCGACACCCGAACCGGAGAGGGCCGCGTCCGGTTTCTCATCCATGCCGGGCGCGTGCGGCTGGTGGCGGAGGGGCCGGGCTGGCAGCACGACAGCACCCACGCCACCCTGGAAGACGCCGCGACCTTTCTGGCGGTGGTGCCGGGCCTGCCCCAGATGCTCTATGAGCAGGCGCTGGACGACCTGGAACGGCAGACGCAGTGGGGCGGGGCGGCGTGAGGGGCCATGAGCTTTGAACCTGCCTCTACAGGTTTGCGCTTCTGGTGTCAGCCTTCTTTTTCATAGCCCATAGCTCAGTGCTTCTGAGCTTTCCCAGTCTCAGTCTGCCGCCCCCACCGCGCGCTCGGCTTCCGGGTTCGTTTCGGCGCGGTCCAGATAGGCGGCCACGTCGGGCCACTCGATGATCTGAAAGCGGCTGTTGCGGATGGCGGGGGTAAATCCGGCGTCCACGGCGATACGAATTAGTTCGCGCACCGTGGCCCGGTGCCGCCCGTGGCCGCCCGCCGCGCTGACCACGTTCTCCTCCATCATGGTGGAGCCGAGGTCGTTGGCCCCGTAGTACAGCGACGCCTGCGCGACCTTGAACCCCTGCCCCGGCCACGACGCCTGGAGGTTGGGCAGGTTGTCGAGCGCGATGCGGGCGATGGCGAGTTGCTGGAGGTACTCGTGGGCGCTCGCGCCGGGAGCCTTGCCATGTAGGCGGGTGTGTTCGGTCTGGAGGGTCCACAGGGCGAAGCCCGAAAAGCCGTTGCCGCCGTAGAGGGCGTTCGCCCGATCCTGCTGCTCGCGCAGCCGCAGCAGGTGGCGGGTGCGCTGCGCGTAGCTCTCGCCGAAGCCGATCACCATCGTGCTGATGGTGTAGAGGCCCCTCCGCTGCGCCGCGTCGATGATGCGGAACCAGTCCTCGCTGCGGATGCGGGCGGGGGCGGCCTTTTTGCGCACCTCGTCTTCCAGGATTTCGCCGCCCGCGCCGGGGAGGCCGTCCAGACCCGCCGCGATCAGGGTGTCCAGCAGTTCGTCCAGGCTCAGGCCGAAGGCCCTTTCCATGAACAGCACCTCCTCGGGCGAGAAGGCGTCAATCTTGATGCCGGGGTGGTGCGCCTTGATATGCCGCAATAGCCCGGTGTAGTACTCCAGCGGCAGTTCCGGATTCACGCCGCCCTGCAGCAGGATGCGGGTGCCGCCCACCGCCTCCAGCTCGGTGATCTTGGCACTGATCTGGTCATAATCCAGCGTGTAGCCGTCCGGCTGCCGCCGCGTGCGGTAAAAGGCGCAGAAGTTGCAGCCCACGTTGCAGATGTTGGTGTAGTTGATGTTGCGGTCGATCAGGAACGTCACCACGTCCGGGTCGGTGCGCCTGAGCCGCAGGTCGTGGGCCACCGCCGCCACCTCCGGCAACGGCAGGTGGTACAGCGCCTCGATCTCGGAGGCGTTCAGGCGCTCGCCACTCGCGGCCTTTTCAAGAAGCTGGGCACCCGCCACGTGCATAGGCGCAGTCATGGGTGCAGGCTAGCACCGCCGGGAAGCGGGAATTGTCCCGGACGCAGCAAGCAGGGCGGCGGTGGGGGCAGGCCGTTGATACGGCTTCCGGTTGAGCAGTGCTGCTCCCCCGGCGAAACCCGACGGGAAGGAGAAGGAAAAATACGGCTTCCAGAATGGAGTGAACCTTCGGCGCTTTCCCGTAGGAGAGTAGGAGAACGGCGGGGGCCGGAAACCGTATCAGCTCTCCTCCAGCACGAACGCGAGTTCCGGGTAGCTCTCCAGGATCAGGGCGGTAAAGGCCTGGACGACCGCCGGGTCGAAGTGGGTGCCGCTCTCGGCGCGGATATGGGCCAGGGCACGCTCGGGGGTCCAGGCGGGGCGGTAGGGGCGGTCGTTGGTGAGGGCGTCCCACACGTCCACGACGGCAAAGAGGCGGGCAGAGAGGGGAATGGCCTCACCGGCGAGGCCGTGGGGATAGCCGCTGCCGTCCCACTTCTCGTGGTGGGCGGCGGGGATGTCGAGGGCCGGGCGCAGGAACCCGATGGGCGACAGCAGCTCGCGCGCGAGGTCGGGGTGGCGGCGCATCACCTGCCACTCCTCCGGGTCGAGGGGGCCGGGCTTGTGCAGGATCGCGTCGGGAATGCCCATCTTGCCGATGTCGTGCAGGAGGGCACCCCGGCGCACCTGCGCGAGGTTCTCGGCGTCCATGCCGAACGCCTGGGCCAGCCGCATCGTCAGGTCGGTGACGCGGCGGGTGTGGCCCTCGGTTTCCCGGTCGCGCAGGTCCAGCGCCCGCGACCAGCCCTCCAGCGTCTCGTCGTAGGCGCGTGCCAGGTGGGCGCTCTGGCGTTGCAGGTCCTGATAGAGCCGGGCGCTCTCGCTAGCGATGGCGGCCTGGTCGGCCAGGACCCGCAGGAACACCTGGGTCTGCGGGTCGGGTTCCTCGCCGTGCCAGGTGTACTCGATCACGCCCAGAATCTGCCCCTTGGCGCTGAGGGGCAGCGCCTGGTAGCCCCGCGCGCCCACCCGGCGCGGCCACGCCTCCGGCCCCAGCAGCGAGGAGGCGGCCACGTCGGGCACCCGCAGCGGATGTCCTTCCCGCGCCACCACCGCCGGGGGTCCCTCGCCGCCGAGGGCCGTGGGGCCGGGCCACAGCTCGCCCAGGCCCCGCGCGGCGACGTACTCCAGCCTCGGCTCCAGCCTGGGGGCCTCCGGCCTGGACAGCTCCGGACTGTGCAGGCAGATGGTCACGGCGTCCACGCCCGGCTGCGCGGCGGCCACCTCCGCCACCCGGCGCAGCACCTGCCCCAGGTCGGGGGCGCTGCTGATCACCGTGTCGAGGTCGTGCAGGGCCTCCAGCCGCGCGAGGCGCTGACGGGTGTCCCCGAAGAGGCGGGCGGTTTGCAGCGCGGTGCCGAAGTGGTGCACCAGGGTGGACAGCACATGCAGCCGCTGCGGGGTGTAGAGGCCGGGTGCCCGGCTGAGCAGCAGCAGCAGCCGGGGGTGCTCGTGGGCTTCGCGGCCCAGCCGCGGCACGGGAATCACGGCGGCCCCCTGGATGCCGCGGGCGCGCGCGGCGTCCCACCACGCCCGGTTGCCTGCCGATTGCAGGACCACCGGGCCGCCGGACAGGGCCGCCAGCGCGGGGTGGGGGCCGGGCCAGTCGGGGCCGAGTTCGGCCAGGGGCTGGGGGCGCGGTGACAGGGGCATCAGGCGGCCCTCCGGCGTGCCGGCGACCACCCAGGCACAGGCCGAGTCGAAGTGCTCGATGGCGGCGTCGGCCAGCGCGTCGGCCAGGGCCGTCTCGTCAAGAAGCTGGGCAAAGCGCTGCGCGGTGAGGTTCAGCACCGTCAGGTCCCGCACCCGGTCGGTATTCTCGGCCCGCAGCTCGGCATTCAAAAAGGCCAGCGCCGCCTGCTCCGCGATGCTCGCCAGCAGGGACCGCTCCTCGGGCGTGAAGGGCGCATCGTCCAGCAGCCCGACATTCAGGCTCGCCAGGAACTGCCCGCCGTGGGACATGCGAATCATCAGCGCCTCCCGGTAGCCCAGGTGAGCCAGTTCCTCCGGGTGGTCGTCACAGGTAAAGACCCGCACCTGGGTGCTGAGGTCAGGTTGCCCCGGCAGCGGCTGGGTGGCCGCGCGGTTCGCCTCGTACCGTGCCAGCGGTATGCCGTCTTCCAGCGGGACCGGGTGAGGATGCTCCTCCAGGCCCGCCGCAGCCGCGCGGTACAGCACCTGCCGCCTGGGGTCGCGGCGGGCCACGCTCACGCAGCCCCGCCCCAGCGCCGCACGGGTGCCCTGCGCGACCACCTCGGCCAGGCCCGTCAGGTCCAGCGGGCGGTTGAGCTGCGCGGCCAGGTCGGCCAGCACGCCGGCGCGGTGGGCCTCGTGGCGGGCCTGCTCGTAGAGCTGGCTGTTGTGCAGCGCGGCCCGCACGTACCCCATGAACAGCCGGACCGTCTCGGCCTGCTCGGCGGTGAAGGTGCCCGGCACCGCACTCGTCAGAGCCAGGAGGCCCAGCAGCTGCCCCTCCAGCAGGATGGGGTGCAGCAGCAGGCTGCGGATCCACTCCCACCCCGGATGGTCCACCCATGCCGGGGACGTGCGCACGTCCTCCAGCACGCAGGGGGTGCCGCGCAGGATCGTGGGGGCCAGCGAAGGATAGGCGCTCAGCGCCGTCTGCACCGGCATCTGCCCCGCCGCAGCCGGGGCGTCCGGTCCCAGGCGGCGCAGCAGGACATGCAGCGTATCGCTGTCAGGGCCAAGCAACATCACGCTGGCCGCGTCAAAGGGCACGATGCGCCCCACGCTGCCGACCAGCCGCGCCAGCACCTCGTCGCGGTCGAGGGTGGCCGTCACCGTCGCGGCGGCGTCCAGCAGGGCGGCTTGCAGGCGGCGGGCCTCGCGGTCCTGGTTCTCGGCCTGGATCTGCCCCGTGACGTCCTGGGTGGTGCCGTACAGCAGCGCGGGCTGACCGTCCGGCCCCAGCTCGCGGCGGCCCCGCGTCTCGACCACCCGCTCCTCGCCGTTCGCGTGCCGGATGCGGTGGCGCAGGCACAGGCGGCCCTCCGGCCAGTCGCCCGACAGCGCCGCCCGCACCCGGTCCCGGTCCTCCGGGTGGACGGAGTGGAGCCAGGTTTCTATCCTGGCGGTGCCCACCGGAAGGCCCAGCAGGTGAAAGATGCCGTCGGTCCAGAGCAGCGTGCGGCGGCGCAGGTCATAGCGCCAGGACCCCAGCCGCGCCAGCGCCTGCGCCTCGGCCAGCAGCTCCTCGCGCTCGGCCAACGTCTCGTGCAGCCGGACGGGTTCGCCCAGGTCGCGCAGCATCCCGTGTGCCACCCGTGCGCCGCCCACCCGCAGCGGCGGCTGCATGCTGAGCAGCACCGGCCGCACCGGCCCGGCCCCACCGCGCAGTTCGCCCAGCCGCTCCAGCGGTCCTGCCGGCTCCGGCTCCTCCAGGTAGGCGCGCAACGCCGCCGCGCTCAGCGGGTCGAGGCGGGCCAGCAGCGTCGCCAGTGTGACGGGGACCTGTGTGGCGGGGGCCTGTGCGGTGGGGGTCTGCCCCAGCCAGTCGTGCAGGACCGGGCAGCCCTGGAACGCGGGCAGCTCCGGTGCGCCCTGGGTCCAGGTGAAGGTGGCCGTGTCGCTCACGCCCCCCGGCCGGGCACCGGAGAGCGGCAGCCCGAGGGGGACGGGCGCGGCGGTCGTCGCCGGGCCGCCGGGTTCACCCTGCTCCGGCACGGCCAGCCGCAGGGTGGCCCGGAGCCAGGAGGCGTGGCCGGTGGGGACGCGGCTGACCACCTGACACTCGGCGCTGACCCGGATCACCCCGGGGAGGGTGCAGCCGGCGGGAGGCCGCAGGTGAAAGGCGATCTGCCGGGTCGCCTCGCCCTCCAGCCGCTGAAGGCACGTCAGCTCGCGCTCCAGCACCCGACGGTCCTCCGGCTCGACCAGCCGCAACCAGACGGACAGCGGCACCGGCTGCTCAGCGAAGCTGTTCGCGCACGGCCAGGCCCCCGGCAGCAGATGCAGGCTGCCCGCCACCAGGTCGAGCAGGACGACCAGTGTCGGCAGGGAGACGGGCGCAGGCGTTCGCATCAGCAGTTCACCCCGAGTCTGCCAGCCCGGCTCTTACAATTCCCCACTCCTCTCCGGGTCACATTTCTGCGGCTTCAGGCACCAGCAGCAGCACGGTGCCGGCCCGGACCGGCAGGGCCTCC